>NZ_JBFRVF010000057.1:0-18278 GCF_041475025.1 Vibrio sp. 10N.222.49.C12
GCTCGGCGCACAAACAAAAAGGGTGAGCCATAAGCTCACCCTTTTTACATCGTATTTTCGTTATTGAGCCAACCAGTGTTTCACGTGAAACGCTCGCTCCATCAAAACAAACGCTGAGGTTGACCAAAGTAATACCCTTGCAAGTAATCGACCCCCATGTCTTCAGCAATACGGCACACCTGCTCATTATGAACGAACTCCGCCACCGTCTTAGCATTCAGAATCTGGCATAAGCTCACCAACTGCTGAGCGATCTTGCGCTGCTTTTTATCTTTATCAATATTGCGAATCAAACTGCCATCAAGCTTGATCACCTGTGGTTCTAGCTTCAATATCTCATCAATGTTCGAATAGCCCGAACCAAAGTCATCAACAATAATATTCACACCAAGATCGCGGAAGTGATTACACACCTCAATCAAGCGACCGTAATCCTGAATTTGTTCCGTTTCTAACACCTCCAAGCCAATACGCTGTGGGTGACTGATTTTCTTGATCGCTTGTTCAAGGTGAAGAATGGTTTTCTCATTGCTGAAATCTTGTGGCGCTAAATTAATTGAGAACGAATCGGTTCGCTGACTCATAAAATCGAAGGTGCGCGTTATCATCTGACGACTGAGGCGTGTATAGAGATGGGTTCCTTCAATGATTGGCAAGAACTTACCCGGTGCAATTAACTGACCGTCCTCTTCAATTCGAACCAAACACTCGTAGCTCTCTACCTGATGACTGTGTGCTGAAACTATGGGCTGAGAGCACGCCACAATATTCTGATTAAGCACCGCGCGACTCACGCACGACAGCCAACCAAGTTGCTCTTGGCGATGCTTCTCCAATTGAATGAGTGCCTTGGCGCTCACTAGGTGCTTGTTCTGGCTGACAGCGCTGCGCCTCGCATCAATCGCCTTCAACAATAAGTCATCAATAGAGGTAGTCGGGAAATCTCGACGGCTGGCGATACCCGCACAGATAGACACCGACAAGTAATCAATATCGGGTAAACCGGTAGGCTCAAAATTCACATGCTCGGTTTGATCGGCAAATTCCGAGAATCGCTGATGAATATGTTCTTGGCTCGCCCAACTATCAAACACCACCGCCCACTCACCAATACCGATACTGTAGAGCTGACAGCCCTCATCAAAGAACTGCCACAGCGCCTTTTGAAAGTACTCACTCAAATCATGCAGAAGCTTGTCACCTACTCGATAACCATACTTCTCATTGATCTGACCAAAGGTCGTGACCTTCAAAGCTAGTAAGTGGCTATCACTGCTCATCTTCGACAGTTTCTCACGCAGCACACTTCGATTGGGTAAACCTGTACGGTGATCAATTCGATAGCTTGCCGTCAATGCAGTGGCTTGCTGCTGAATCTTACTCGCCATGCTGTTGTTCATGTCATCGACATCAAGCAGTGCATTTCGGATCAATGAAAACAGAGGGGATATGTTAGTCGCGGGTTGCGTCTCTAATGGCAATACCGCCTTACCCTCGCCTTCTCTAAGCGCAAGATAAGTGAGGCTATGGTGCAAGATTCGCTGTTGACCATTCTCTTGATAAAGTTCTCCCATGCAGTAAACGCCATAGCTGTCGGCCAATTTTTGGAAAACCTCAACCTCTTGGTTGCCATCAATAAAGTCGATACGAGATGTACAGTTATAAATGAAGAACTGTTCTGGCCTATGAGAGGCGATCTGCTGCACGCCCAGTCGTATCTGCTCTAAGGTCAGTGATGGATGGTCATAACAAAACCGGACCTCATCGCCCACTTGGAACAGGCCGCTGAATTCTATCTCTCCACTTTCCGTTACCTTGAGCGGTAAGTGAATGTTTTGCTCTTTCGGGTCACCGACCATCAAGGGAAAGTTATGCAGTTGCTCAAAAGGCACTTCGAGGCCATCAGCGAGGTAACGATTGTAGAGTTCGCGAACAGGCATCCCATCCAGTTCCAACAACCGGTTCTCTTGAGCACCTGTCACTCGAAAAGTTCGACCAATCGGATTCCATTCAGTGTAGTAACCCTTAGCGATGGAGAGCTCAACACTGTGCAGCGCCAACATCACATAGGCATTTTCATAGCAAATGCCGTCTAACATCACCCATCGCCCATTATCTGTGATGGTCGATGCACCGCCACAGATCGGTAATGAATACCTCGACTGCTCAAACGCTGAAAATAGATCTCGGTTATTTATCTGCAAGAGGTCTGCGAAACAGATGATGCTTTGAGTATTATCATTGCACTCAAGCTGTTGCCACATAGCGTGGCTATCGAGCAATGGTTGTTCGCTATATTCGACAACACCACAAGAGTAAGACGTCGCGTCAAAGCGGGTAACAATCAGATAAAGACCTTGGTGCAGGATGACACCTTGACTAATGTAGTGGTTAGCACTGCAACCAATCAATTTGGCATTGGGAAAAGTCGATTGAATCACTTGGCAGGCAGCCAAAACAGAACCTTTCTCGAAAGACGAAAACACCTGAATCAGTAGGCTTTCATGTTGATGAAAATCTATCTTTTCCAATTCACGTTGGGTTTGCTCAATGTCTTGTATCAGGAGAGAAGTCGACTGCATATTCACATTAATCGTTACGTTAATGATTTATTATTGTGCTTATTATAGATAAGGCTTGCACGGAATACTTGCGATCGCGTTATGAATAATGTGACCTTAGTTAGACATCATTCATTCCGCCAAAAAGCAGTCATTAATGGCGGCGCAGTACTTTTATAGCCAGTCGTTACACAATGCGGGAAGCTTTAACTGCTAAAACAGTCGCTTAGGCTCACCGAAGTAGTAACCCTGCAGATAATCGACACCCATTTGCTCTGCTATCTCACAAACCTGTTGGTTATGGACAAATTCAGCGACCGTTTTGGCATTGAACACTTGGCACAAACGAATCAACTGAGAGGCTATGTTTCTTTGTTTTTGATCTTTGTCGATATTACGAATCAAGCTACCGTCGAGCTTAATGATCTGTGGCTCAAGCTTAATGATTTCCTCGATGTTGGAGTAACCAGAGCCAAAGTCATCAACAATGATTCTCGCCCCAAGCGCACGGAAGTGATCACACACCTCAATCATGCGGCCATAATCTTTAATCTGTTCAGACTCGAGAACTTCTAAACCAAGTCGAGTAGGATCGTTCATACCACTGATCGCAGCCTCAAGGACCTCGAGCGTCTTATCGCTCAACAAATCTTGTGGGGATAGATTGATAGAAAATGAGCTCTGCTTATCCGCCATATAGCCAATAGTGCTCTTAATCATGTGTCGACTAAGGCGCGTGTAAAGATGGGTGTCAGCAATGATAGGTAAGAACTTTCCTGGTGGCACAATAGTACCGTCCGACTCCATGATTCTGACCAAACACTCTTGGCCAATCATTTCGTGCGTAACCGACTCCACAATCGGCTGGGAATAGGTGATGATGTTCTGATCTAGAATCGCACGACTTACACAACTCAACCAACCGAGTTGCTCTTTGCGGTCCTCTTCGCTCACCTGAATATCTTTGGCATTGGTGATGTGGGTATTGTTACGTACTCCATAGCGTCGAGCTTCGATCGCTTTCAATAAGATCTGGTCACCACTGTCGGTTAAGAAGTCACAACGACTAGCAAAGCCGCCACACAGAGAAACTGACAGGTAATCAATATCAGCCAAACCATATGGCTCAAAATTTATGTGTTCGATGTCATCGGCGAACTCAACGAAACCTTCTTTTATTTTCGTACTACCAACACTAGCATTGAAGATAATCGCCCACTCTCCAACACCAATACTGAATAGCTCTACCTTCACGCGAGGCTCTTTAACCACACGAAGCTGTAATCGCTCGATAAAGTGATTAGACAGATCGAGTAGCAGCTGATCCCCCACTTGATAACCATACTTCTCGTTAACCTGATGGAAGTTGGTTAGCTTTAAGGTCAGCAGATGTTCACTGAACAGAATCGTATTGAGGCGCTCTTTCAGTACGATACGGTTCGGCAAACCAGTACGCGAGTCAATGCGATAGCTTTCGGTTAAGCGACGCGCTTGTTGATGGAGTTTCTTTTCCATCTGAGTATTCATACTGTCGAGATCAGCGACTGCATTTCTGACTAGGTTAAGCAATGGCGACACGGTTGAGCCACACTGAAAGTCTTCGCAATGAAACTCTTTAATCTCGTCAGACTCGCGCATAGCGATATAAGTCAAGCTGTGGTGCAGTATCTCTTGGCGGTCTTCATTACGGTATAGCTCCCCCATGCAGTAGGCACCACATGTATTCACTATCCCTTCAAATGGCTTGAGCTCAAGTTTACTGTCGATAAATTCAAGTCGAGATACGCAGTTATAAATGATCACCGATTCAGGCTGATGCATGGCTAGCATCTCGGCACCGTGGTGCACCTTTTCTGCAGTGAGCGATGGGTGGTTATAACAAAACTGCGCCTCTTCACCGACATGCCAAGGGCTATCAAACTCAATACTGCCATCATCATTAATACGTAGCGGCGTCGAGATACCCTTCTTTCTGCCAAGTTCTCGATAAAGTGGAAAGCTCATCAGTTGACTAAAAGGAAGGTCTTTGCCATCCGCAAGGTAATGTTTGAATACTTCAATAGCCGGCTTGTCGTTCAATGCGTATAAGCGATTTCCGATTGCGTGTGTGACTCGTAGCTTCATCCCAATCGGGTTCCACTCAGAGTACGCGTCCGACCAAACCTTCAATCTTGGGTTAGTCAGAGCCACAGCAACACAGGCGTGCTGGTAGGTCTGTTCGTTATGCATAACCCAACGCCCGTATTCATTCTCATGACACAAGCCACCAGCAACAGGCAATGTGTAGGGTAGGTTTTCAAAGGCGCTATAGATAGGGTAGTCACGACCTTCAACCTGATCGCATAGGCTGATGACCGTTTTAGCATCTTTCGAGAGGTCTAGTTGAGAAGCGAGCTCTTGGCTGTCTTGGTTTGGGTTGCCTGTAAAAGGCTGAACCGCGGAGGTTAAACGGGTTTCATTAAACTCACTGATAATGATTAAGGTACAACTACTCTCAAGACAATTGTCACAGATAACATGACGAGCACTCTGGCCAATTAGGGTGGCATTGCTTAGGCGATTGAGAGCAACACTCGCGATTCGACGAGCCACATCAGAAGATTGGGCAGAGAAAAGTTGAATAAGATATTGTTTGCTGTCACACCACTCTCGCTGATCAAATTGAGATTTAAATAGCTCCTCAGTATTTGCGAGAAATGTAAATGTTTGCATGCCAACCCTTGATCGAAATAGAGTGAAGTGAAGAACCCGCAACCACTGCTATGACTGAAATGAATCGATAAAAAGTAGTCGCCAATTATCCTAGCCTAAACAGGCATTTAATTGCGACTAATGTAACAATTCAATATCATAAATGCGACACAATAAGCTTACAGAAGTCTTTAAATTAGTCGCATAAGATCGCTAAGTTGCTCTATTTCAACATCAGGCAGCACACTCGCCTTCGAAGAGAGGTATAAATTGGAACCAATGTCATTAAACCAGCACGCTTGGAAGCCATTTTGCTTAGCTCCGTAAACATCCGTTCTAAGATGATCGCCGACATGAAGAATGTTGATGGCATCAACACCTAAGTATTGCTGCGCTTTATCAAACATATCTGGGTAGGGTTTTGCTCTACCGTTTGGGCCAGCTTTAAGAATTCGTTGAAAATACTGCCCTAAGCCAATTTTATGTGGATCGACATTGCCATTGGTAATCGCAACCAAAGGAATGCGTTGGCTAAGTTCTGCCATCACTCGATGCGTTTCTTGAGGAACATCGACTTGATTGCGCAACCACAAAGCATGTTCTATCCCCTCACGAGCCGCCTGTTCAGCTTGCTGCTGAGAGTAGCCCAATTGCAGCAAACCACTCTTAATCTGAGTTTCACGCCACACGGTGACATCATGTTTCAAAGCTGGGTTTTCAGATGCGACTTGCTGCTTAATGCCCTGCCACTCTTCAAGCGATAAAGAAGCCGACACTGGGTGCTTTTGATAAAGCCACTGTGCCATCTCTTTCTCAACCTTCATGATCACAGGCCAGTTGTCATACAGGGTGTCATCCAAGTCAAAGGTCATGGCTTTGATGGGCTTTAACCCTCGATAAATTCGCATAGTAAACCCTTTAATCTAATCTTTATTCTTCTTACGAGCTCTCGGGTGAGCCTGATCATAAGCTTGTGCTAAGTGTTGGAAATCTAAGTGGGTATACACTTGGGTCGTCGAGATGTTTTCATGGCCAAGCAACTCTTGCACAGCACGAAGATTTTGGCTCGATTCCAGCACATGCGTTGCAAAGGAGTGACGCAGTTTATGCGGGCTGATGTGGCTCGCGACAGATTGCTTCTTGCCCCACTCTTCCATGCGCTTTTGCACGCTGCGGTGAGAGATACGAGTCCCGAGCTTAGAGACAAACAGCGCGGTTTCACCCGGTGAAGCCAATTCACCACGAACTTTGAGCCATTTATCGACCCACTCTTTAGCTAAACCAGAAAAAGGCGCTTTGCGTTCTTTGTCGCCTTTACCAATCACTCGGATTTCGCCTTGTCGACCCAACACATCTTTCAGATTGATGCCGACCAGTTCTGCCAGTCGTAATCCAGCACCATACATCACCTCCATCATCGCTCGATCACGAATCGACAATGGATCGTCCTCATTCACATCAAGCAGTTGACCCACTTCATCAACATCGAGGTTTTTAGGCAAAGGGCGTTGTTTGCGAGGTGCAGAGACACCTTTGGCTGGATTGGCGGTCATTTCGCCACGCAACACAAGGAAATCAAAGAAGCTGCGCAGTGACGATAAGCGCGTTGCAATGCTGCTCGCTTTCATTCCCTCACGCATGCCTTTACTGGCCAGTTGTCTGACCCACGCCGCATCGACTTGACCCCAATCCTTTAGCCCTAGAGTGACTAAATGACCGGCCATGGTTTCAAGTTGTTGTTTGTAATTACGTTGGGTGTGTAGGCTGAGTCCCTTCTCGCTTCGGAGATATTCATAGAAGCGAGAAAGTGGCTTTTGAAGGCTGTTAGGAAGAGGTATTTTGGGCTCTAGGCTCATTATTTATCTGCCAAGGTAAGGTGTCCGCCAAATGAGCGACAACAAGTGCTAAATGGCGTAAAAAGAGCGTATCCATATGGGGTTGGAAATGTCCGCCATCTTCACTAGAAAAGGCGAGCAAACCCAATGGAGACTGCTTAGCAAGCGGTAGTACTACATAAGAGCCTAGCTCTGGAACTGGATAATCACCAAACAAATCGTGTCTGTCGGCTTTTCTCAAGCGTCCAAGATAAGCATCTTTGCCATTGAAATGGTTAAGCGAAAACTTAGAGTAACCCTCAGCACTCAACTGATAAAAGCCAGATTGCGAAAGAATACGAACATGAGCCTTAAGCCCAAGATCTAACGCTTTTTGTTCAACGGCTTTTATCACCTGCATGAAGTCACTGCATTTCAGCACTTGCGCTTGCAGATCCATAAACTCATAGAAGGTTTTATCGTTATTTGCTGCCAACGACATCAAGCCAGTGATCTCTTCTTCAAGCTCTTCGATTCGATGACGTTGGCGTTTAAGCTGAACCTCAACCAGAGAAACAGCGCCCTGCTCAACGTTATTGATAGCAAGGCGATCAACCAAATCTTTTCGGTCTTGGAAAAAATCTGGGTTATCACGTAAATATTCCGCGACCACTTCTGCGGTGAGTGCGTCGGCTTCAACGTAAGACAAAACCTATCCTTTATTTTTATGAATATATTTGTTTTGGGTCGTTATTAGCAAGAAAGTTGACCATCAAACACATGCGTTGCAGGGCCGGTCATAAACAGAGGTTTACCCGGGCCTTGCCAGCTAATGTGTAAGTCACCGCCTGGTAGACGAACCTTCACATTCTCAGCCAGTAAGCCTTGAGTGATACCCACTGCAACTGCGCCACACGCTCCGCTGCCACATGCCTGAGTTTCACCCGCGCCGCGTTCGTAAACACGTAGACGAACTTCTTCACGGTTAACGACCTGCATAAAGCCAGCATTAACACGCTCAGGGAAACGTTCATGTGATTCAAGTAGTGGGCCTAAGGTGTCCACATCAGCCGTGTCGACGTCATCAACCACGGTAACCACATGTGGGTTACCCATGCTTACCGCACCACAGAATAAGGTGTGTACATCCGTTCTTAGGATATACGTCTTCTCTGGCTGCTTGGCCTTGAATGGAATCTTGCCGGGTTCGAACTCAGGAATGCCCATGTTCACCGTGATCAGGTCATTCTCTTCAATCTTGAGAACCATTTTACCTTTCTTGGTACTCACGTTGATGCTGTACTTATTCGTTAAGCCTTTCATGCGAACGAATCGTGCAAAACAACGTGCACCATTGCCACACTGCTCCACTTCACTGCCATCCGCATTGAATATGCGGTAATGGAAATCAGTTTCTGGATCATAGGGAGCCTCAACCACAAGTAGCTGATCAAAGCCCACGCCAGTGTGACGATCCGCCAAGCGACGGATCAAATCTGGAGAAAAGAAAATATTTTGAGTAATGCAGTCCACGACCATGAAATCATTGCCCAAACCATGCATTTTAGAAAAGTGGAAGTGCATAACGCTTAAAATTACTCCGGAAGAATGTTTTCAAGTTCCCACAGACTCGTAAGCTCTTCACGCTGACGAACCAAGTGAGTTTTATCGCCATCCACCATCACTTCAGCCGCACGCGAACGAGTGTTGTAGTTAGATGACATCGCGAAGCCATAAGCACCCGCTGAACGAACTGCTAGCAGATCACCTTCTTCAAGAACAAGGTCACGATCTTTACCTAGGAAATCGCCTGTCTCACAGATTGGGCCAACCAAATCGTAAGTCACAGTTTCACCCTGACGAGGGCTCACAGGAACAATATCCTGCCAAGCTTGGTAAAGTGCTGGGCGCATTAGATCGTTCATTGCTGCATCGATGATGGCAAAGTTCTTGTGCTCTGTTGGCTTGAGGAACTCGACTTTCGTTAATAATACACCAGCGTTAGCAGCAATCGCTCTTCCAGGCTCGAAAATCAGCTCTAGATCAGAATGATTGTCTAAGCGAGCCAATAAAGCTTTCGCGTAGTCAGAAGGCTGTGGTGGTAATTCATCACGATAAACCACACCCAAACCGCCACCGACATCAAGGTGTTTGATGTTGATACCGTTAGCACGTAGCTGGTCGATCAGCGCAAGCAGGCGATCGGTTGCATCGATGAAAGGTTCGATATCCGTTAACTGAGAACCAATGTGGCAATCAATACCATGGATAGACAAGTTATCGAGTGTTTTTGCAAACTCATAGACAGCAGGAGCACGGTCGAAAGCGATACCAAACTTGTTATCACGCAGACCAGTAGAGATATAAGGGTGAGTGTTCGCATCAACGTCTGGGTTGATACGCAGTGAAATCGGCGCTTTAACACCAAGCTCACCAGCTACTTTATTCAGTCGCTCTAGTTCTGGTTCAGACTCTACGTTGAAACACTTAATGTTCAACTCAAGCGCACGCTTCATTTCAGCGGCTGTTTTACCGACACCAGAGAATACAACTTTTGCTGGATCGCCACCGGCAGCAACCACACGCTCTAGCTCACCGCCAGAAACGATATCGAAGCCAGAGCCCAAACGAGCCAAAGTATTCAACACGCCAAGGTTTGAGTTAGCTTTAACGGCATAACACACCAAGTGCGGATGCTCACCAACCGATGAATCAAACGCATTCCAGTGGCGTTCTAATGTTGCACGAGAATATACATACAGCGGTGTACCATATTGCTCTGCTAGTTGTGAAAGTGCGACGTCCTCAGCCCAAAGCTGGCCATCTTCCTGATAGTTGAAGTAATCCAAAGTTCTTATCCCTTATAAATAACGATTTCTGCGTGTTTTCACTTATTGTGATTGTTCGGTTTGCTGAACTTCATCAGGATCGTACAAAGGACCCGTTTGACCACAACCAGAAAGTCCAATAACGGACATCATAAATAGAGCAGCAATTAATTTTTTCATTTTGCATATCGTGATTATTAACTCAATGCCCCCTATAATCGCACCACACTCAGGAAAAGCAATAGGATAGAAAGGATGAACGAGACTGAATTTCATCAGCTGGTCGATATACAGATGCAAAACATCGAAGAAGCTATCGATGAATCAGAGGCAGATATTGATTACGAAGTGACTGGTAACGTGATGACGCTGGAGTTTGAGAACCGCAGCCAAATCATCATTAACCGCCAAGAACCAATGAAAGAAATCTGGTTAGCGTCTAAATCTGGTGGCTTTCACTTCAAGCTAGTTGACGACAAGTGGACATGTTCAAAGACGGGCATGGAGCTGTTTGAGATGGTTAAAGAAGAATGCGTGAAGCACGCAGGTGAAGCGATCGATTGGGTCTAATCATTTGTAAGCAAAACTAAAAAGGAGTGAATCAATCACTCCTTTTTCAATATCAATCGGGCTTAGTAAGACTAGATGTTGACTATCTTTGAGCTCCGAGAAGCTAAAGTTGCATCGTTACGATAAGGCACAACGTAAGAATTGCCTTCTTCAGGATGAACGATTTGGTAGTACTGAGGTAGGTTAAAGTTAATCAACTTAGACGACATCTTCGACTCATCTTTTACCGATGTGTAGAAAGAATTCACGCTCGCGATCATCTCATCTTTTTCACCGCTGTACTGGTGGTAGACCTCAACTTGGTTCGACTCGTCCAATACATAAATATTGAAGCCTTTGTCGGTATCTTCGAAAAAGAACTGAATCAAGCCCTCACTCGCAAAACCATCCACCACTTCTGGTAGCTGATACTCTTGCTCTTTATCGAGCATCAGTAAAGGTGAGCCTTTGAGCTTATTGGTTGAGATGCTACGGTAGAAATCGACCGAGTTTTCCAACATCTGTACCGACACACCACGACGTTCGAAGAACAGACCAAACATCTTATTAGCTAAACGAATAGCCTTAAAGCGGCGGCGCTTCTCGGGTTCAATCGGTTTCAATCGTAAATCGATACACTCAGCAAGCAGTTGATACACCATGTTACGCATCACACCACGCAGGTTTTTGCTGTAACAGAACACATCAACCGATTCTGGCGGTAAAGCATCTTGGTGCATTTTGCCAAGCACCGTCTTCAGCGCATCCAGCATTGCCGTATCACCTTGGAAATGCAGCGTACGTACTTCATGCCAAGAGTTACGATAAACTAAGTCGACACTGCCGACTAAGCTCTTACCTTCCTCACCAAAGCTGAAGATATCGGCGTTCTTGAGGTCCACTTTTAATGCACGACCACTTAATTCAGACGTCGGGTCATTTTCAAAGTTGATGAACATCGCTAGCTGGCTTATCTCACACGGGCTCGCCAGTGCTTGCATACTTGGGCGACGCTTACGCAAAGAAAACGTATTACGCAGGTCGCTCACCATTTGATAGAACTTATCGATATCGATGTGAGCGTCACGTACCACAGAGTGCAAACGTGTCGACTCGGTAATCAAGCCATTAAAAAACGACCATGCTACCAACTTACTCAAGTACTCATGGTGCTCTAGAGAAGGCTGACCAAGAATGCGGTGTGCAACCAGTGGCTGCTTATACAAGTACCAACCTGCTTTATTCGACTGACCCTGACGAACTTCGATGAAGCTCAAGTCGGGTTCATGCAGATCCGGAGAGATTTGTGGGTTCAGCAGTGTCACTTTACCTGGCAATACCTCAAACGCAGCGTAAAGCTTACGTGCCAAGATGCTGATATCTTGTGGACTGATTGCCGAAGTGATGTCGTTACGACGCGCAAATTGAATCAGATTACGGTAGCTCAGCATCAAGGCATCAAGCAGTGCATGGTGCACCACTTTAACCTGCTCAACCTTCCAGTTACGGCGGTTATCGAGCTCAGCAATGGTTTCATGTCCCCAATTCCAAGATTTAGTCATCTCGGTTAAGGCTTCACGACGCCACGCAACGGAGCCAATGCCCGCATCTCGTGACAACTTCTCGTGGGTCTTAAGATAAAAACAGCGCCTCACCAAGTCCAATCGAGTATGGTCGTTAATACGCTCTAGGTAGCGCGTTACCTTCTCAAGCATCAGATAGTAACTATCCATGCCATACAGATCCGGTTCATCCGCAAAGAAGCGGCGCTTGGTATCAATACTCAGCAGTTGGGTGTTTGGGTATTCCCACGAATAGGCCTCTAACAGGATCGCCTTCAAAACCGATTTATACGGTGAGTCGATACTCTTATAGAGCTGCCACAGGTTTGAACCAAAGTACTCTTCAGCGGGAATACGATTCAGCTTGCCGAAATCGATCCACTGCGAGCAATCAAGATAACCATCCTGACACAAACCTTGAACATACTCGTCGTAACACTCTTCCATTTCTGGCGGAATGATTTGCCACAACAAACGCTGACCAGCCAAACGAACCGCAGAGCGATAAAACTCATCAAGCAATAATAAGTGCTGTGAAGAACCACAGTTATCGCCGGTCATCTCTTCTGAATGGTTCGAACGGAAACGCTCTTCATCCATCAAGAAGAAGTTCGCTTCTACTCCCAAGGTTTCAGCCCAATCGGTAATCAAGAGACACTTGTTGGTTAGGCTATCGCGAGAGGCGCCATCCATATCCGGGGAAACACACACCCAGATATCAAGATCACTTGAAGTGCTTTGACCAATAGAAGAAGTACTACCCATGGTGTACAAGCCAAGGATTGCTGGTTCATCCGTCTCGGTGAGTTTGCCACCCAGCGTTAATTCGGTATCAGAGACAAATTGCTTTTGGAATTCATTAAGCGTGAAGCTACGAATTCCAAAAGGAACTTGTTGGTCATAATAACCAGGCATCATCGGGTGATTGAAGTGAAGCAATGCGGGAATAAGGTTGAATACTCGCTGGCCTTGCACATTCATCAACGCCAACGCACGATCAATGCGCTGCTGATTTAGATTGTCTAATCGTTGAATCAAAGTTTGAGTGTAAGCCTGCAAGGTAAGTCCTTGGTTTGAGGTTAAGTGCAGTTCTGTTTAGTTACTGAACGAAAGGAGCAACAAAACGTGATCAATTTAACACTTTTACCCTTAATGGTAAAGCAAAGGAACCCGTCATACTGGTCAATTCCTTGATGACAGAAAGTTAAACTCACGGCGCCGTAGTGTCCTCTTTATTGACTATTTCTAATAATAGCCCATGTTTCAAATGAGATACTAATCACACTATTTTGGTGAACTCATGAAAATCTCTCAGCTATCAAAGTATGGAATGATCAAACAGTAAGAATTCTCGCCTCATAATGGTAGGATTAGGCTATTACAGAACCTATATCGGAAACACCATGACAAATTCAGCACCAATCCGTATCGCGACCAGAAAAAGCCCTCTTGCCCTTTGGCAGGCATACTTTGTAAGGGATGCACTGCAAGCTGCTCACCCTGGTTTAGAGGTTGAGTTGGTAACTATGGTGACCAAAGGTGACATCATCCTAGACACTCCGCTTGCTAAAGTGGGTGGTAAAGGACTGTTCGTTAAAGAACTTGAAGTAGCCATGCTAGAAGGTCGTGCTGACCTAGCGGTTCACTCAATGAAAGATGTACCTGTCGACTTCCCTGAAGGTCTAGGTCTGGTAACAATTTGTGAGCGCGAAGATCCGCGTGACGCTTTCGTATCAAACACTTACAACAACATCGACGAACTCCCACAAGGTGCTGTCGTGGGTACGTGCAGTCTGCGTCGCCAATGCCAACTGTTAGAATACCGCCCAGATCTGATCATCAAAGAGCTGCGCGGCAACGTTGGTACTCGTCTAGGTAAACTCGATGATGGTCAATACGATGCGATCGTACTGGCTGCTGCAGGTCTTAAACGTCTAGAGCTAGAAGAGCGTATTCGTAGCTTCATCGAACCAGAGCAGTCTCTCCCTGCTGTTGGCCAAGGCGCTGTTGGTATTGAGTGTCGCCTTGATGACGAGCGTCTGATTAAACTCCTTGAACCACTGAATCATAAAGACACGGCTGATCGTGTACTGTGCGAACGTGCAATGAACCTTACCCTAGAAGGTGGCTGTCAGGTTCCTATCGGCAGCTACTCATTATTAGATGGCGAAAACATCTGGCTACGTGCATTAGTTGGTGAACCGGACGGTTCTAAGATGGTTCGTGGTGAGATCTCTGGCCCTCGCAAAGATGCAGAAGCACTTGGCGTGACTCTGGCAAATCAATTGCTGGATGATGGCGCGAGAGAAATCTTAACCAAGCTCTACGTTGACCAAGAATAATCATGACAGTGTTGGTGACTCGTCCCGGTTCAGAGGGACAATCGCTTTGCCAACAACTAGCGGATGAAGGGGTTCAAGCAATCCATCATCCGCTGATTCGTATCGTGGATAATCCCAACTCTGCGGATTTAAGCACCCAGCTTAATAACAGCGATATCATTATTGCAGTCAGTCACCACGCCGTGGCGGCTGCCCAAAGCATCCTTTCAAAAACCTCATCCATTTGGCCTACTTCGCCGCTTTATCTTGGCGTTGGTCAAAAAACTGCGCACGTTTTAAGCAAAGTCTGTAAACAAAAAGTAAACTATCCTCAAGTTAGTGATAGTGAACATCTTCTTAAACTTACTGAACTTAATGGCGTAGAAAATAAGTCCATTTTGATACTACGTGGCAATGGTGGGCGTGAGCTCATTAGGGATTCTCTACTCAATCGAGGTGCACAAGTCTCTTATTGTGAGACCTACCGTAGAGAATATATTCCTATTAGCGACCACAATACCTATCAAACATGGATAAACAAAAAAACGTCCAAAGTTGTCATCACTAGTCAGGAACAATTGGAGTATCTCTGCTCAATTACCCCTGATGAGTATTTGGCTTGGCTTTCAACAAGACATCTATTTGTCCCAAGCCAGCGCATTGTAGAACGAGCACAACAACTCGGCTTCTCGAATGTGACCAATACTCACAGTGCTACGAACCAAATATTACTGGCTGCTCTCCGGCCCTAGCTAGAAACAGGAAATAAGCATGACAAGCAAAAAAAATAATGAGCATATTGAACCTGAAAAGAAACAAGATACTCAGCCAGTAGTTGTTGAAAACGAAAAAGCTGACTCTACAGAGACAAAACAACCTGAACAGAAGCTTGATGCCTCTGCTTCAAATACCGCTAAAAATGAGCAGCCTCAAGCTGAGCATAAAGAGCAAATAGAGAAAGCAGAAAAGCAAGGTAAGCGCGGTGTCAAACTAGGCGCTATTGCGATCGCTATTTCAATTATCTTCAGTGGCGGTATCGCATTTCAAATGCAGCAAAAGAGCGCTGAATACTCGGCTCAAATAGCCGCTCTTCAAGCACAACTTCAAAATACCCAATCTGCGGTAAATAAAGACCTACAAACCATCAAGCAAGAGACTATCCAAGAAGCCTCACACGCGGTGGAGAAAACTCAGGTCGTGCAATCTCAACAGCAGAAGAGCATTCAAAGCCTGCAGTTAGCAGTGGCTGACGTGAAAGGTCGCCGCCCGAATGACTGGTTACTTGCCGAAGCCGATTACCTTGTGAAACTAGCAGGACGTAAACTGTTCCTCGAGCATGATGCCGTTAGCGCAACCAAGTTAATGGAAAGCGCCGATCAACGTATCGCAGCACTGAATGACCCGAGCTTAGTGTCACTGCGTCAATCAATGACCAATGACATTACCAAGCTTCGCACTATTCCTCTGATCGACCGTGACGGCTTAGTTCTGCGTATCACAAGCTTGCAACAGCAAGTCGATACACTGCCGCTTGCCAATGCGATTCTTCCGGAAGTTGCGGTTGTTGAGAAAAAAGCGGTATCGCAAGATATTAATGATTGGCAGAACAACCTGATGACGTCGATGAAAGACTTCTCAGAAAACTTCATTACCTTCCGTAGTCGTGATGGCGAAGTTATCCCTCTACTCTCTCCTGAACAACACTTCTACCTGCGTGAAAACATCAAAGGTAAATTAGAAACCGCGATTCGCGCCGTCTACAAAGAACAAGGTGAACTCTATAGCGCAGCTCTTAATACCGCTAGCGAGTGGTCGAAAGCGTATCTAAACCAAGATAACAACTCAGTGATTGAATTTGAGAAAGCGATTAAACAGCTAAGTGAACAGAACATCTCTGTGAAATACCCTGTAAAGCTTGAATCTCAAAATGAGTTGTCAGATGTGATACGTGAGCGCCTACGTCGTGAAGTCACCGTTATGACCACGGAGGAAAAATAATGATTCGTTGGATTTTTCTTTTTCTCGTTCTAGGTGCTGGGTTAATTGTTGGTACTCAGTTCTCTGGTCAACAAGGCTACGTTCTGATCTCAATTGCGAATAAGACTATTGAGATGAGCGTGACAACACTGGTTATCTTTGTCATTGCTCTTCTAGCGGCTCTATTCAGCTTAGAGTACCTATTTAAAAAGCTTATGTACGCAAGCTCGACAACTTGGAACTGGTTCAGTGTTCGTAAGCTGAAACGTTCTCGTCGTTATACCAATGAAGGCATTATCAAGCTACTTGAAGGTGACTGGAAAGGCGCTGAGAAGAAAGTAACTCGTTGGGCTAACCATCACGACATGCCTCTACTTTGTTATTTAGTCGCTTCTCAAGCGGCACACGAACAAGGTAATACAAGTGAGCGTGATAAGTACATCGAGCTTGCTAGCCAACAGGACGACTCTCTACTGGCGGTTGAGCTAACTAAAGCTAAACAGCAAATCAGCGAGTCAAACTACGAAGCTGCATTCGATACACTTTCTACCCTAAAAGGCACATACCCTAATAACACTGCTGTACTTGGCCTGTTAAAAGCCACTTACTTGCAACTGAAGTTATGGCAGCCATTGCTAGAGTTAACGCCTAAATTAGTTAAGAACAAACTTCTAACAGCTGATGAGCAACGTGAATTAGAACAGAAAGCACAATGTGGGCTACTTCATGATGTGGCACAACAGCAAGGTAGCGAAGGTTTAATCAGCCATTGGAACAAGCTTTCAAGAAAACAGAAACAAAGTTCGCACCTTGTATCCTGCTTTGTGAAGCAACTTATCGCTCGCAAAGCTGACTCAGAAGCCTTCACTGTGATCAAAGAGAACATTGCAAAGAGTGGGTCAAATGAACTCTACATGTTGCTTCCAGAGCTGAACTTATCCGATCACCACCCAGTAGTGGTCATGCTAGAACGTGCAATTAGTAAAGACAGTGGTAATGCCGAAGCACACAGCGCGCTGGCTCAGTTCTACTTAAGAGAGCAGAAGTGGGCGGAAGCACAAAGCCACTTCGAAAAAGCCTTAGCACTTCGCTCAAATGTTTCAGATTACGGATACCTATCTGACGCACTAGAGAAGCAAAACTTAACGAAAGCAGCTCACGAGGTTTCTCGTAAAGCGCTCGCTCTAGTTCAACCCGCTTAACTCTAAGCGACTCAAACTAAGCCGATGTCTAGCATCGGCTTTTTTGTATCTGCTATTTAACCCTAGATAACTTCTACAATAGCTATAAACCAAGCTCATCAAACACTTACCTGCCCAATACCAACTAACCATGACATTGCTCAACTGAGCTTCTCAAACACACGAAGAACGACTTTAATTGTGTCTGTACGTAGTTTTACCATTCTTATAAACAACCCCAGAGAAGAGACTCAGGAAGATCCATAGAGAAAAGTGACACCTTTAAGCCCAAGATTAAATGAGTCTCACCTTGAAAGAAGGCGTTTAAAGATATTTACCCGCAGACAGATACCCACTTTAAATCACGCTGAATTAACAATTAAATAGACATCAATGTTCCAACTATAAACCGTTATAACCGGGGAGTTCACGTAACTGCCTGTAGATTCATCTATTAAGTAGAAGGGATATAGCAAGAGTTACCGACCAACAAAACCTTGTTATTAGAAACGAGGCATCTTTATCAGCCAGTTAAAATTAGTAGGAGATAGAGCTCTCAAGACGCTCAGGAAAAGTTAATCAACGAACCAATAGCCACAAGTATAAACTTACGTAATCAAGCGCTGCTAGAGAGAGCAGAGCTTAATAATAAGTGTCGGAATATCAGAGCTCGTGATCAACGTAAAGCGCCTCTACAAACTCTGAGACGAATAATAAGACTCATACCAATCCGGAAAATTAACTGATCAGGTCAATCCAATCTCTTGTACACACTTTTGTGACGCGATCTTTGC
>NZ_JBFRVF010000058.1:0-51296 GCF_041475025.1 Vibrio sp. 10N.222.49.C12
GGCCTCCTCCTACTCGATTGTGGAAAACCTACTTCTTCATCTCTCTAATGATCATCTGAAAATTCAACAGCGCTGATTACCATGTGTGTATATGTCTTTGAAATCACCCAAAGATCGAAGGCGATGATCTTTCCTTGGGTCGAAATGGACAAAAAAGGATCTATATTGATTTGGTTATCCACAGTTTCTGTGGATAACCTGTCTCAAATTCAGTGAGTAACCAGATCTAAGTGGAGTAGGGAGGTTATTTCGAAGGCTGTATTTGAGCGAGAACTCGCCCTTCTTTGGTCAGAGATGTCTTCAATGAGAGGTGAAGTACAAGGGCTAGAGAGCAGCTCATCATCACGAAAATCGCCAGCATGATCATCAGTTGATACTTAATCGCGATCATCGGTGAAGCACCACCTAAGATCTGTCCAGTCATCATTCCCGGCAGCGTTACTAAGCCTGTGGTTGCCATAGAGGCCATGATAGGGGACATCGCTTTCTGTATTGCATTACGTACAAAAGGCGCAGCAGCATAAGTAGGAGACGCGCCTAACGCGATTGCTGCTTCATATTCTGATTTCTGTGTTTCAAAGGCACCAAACAGGTTCTGCAATGCCACGATATTACTGCTTAAGCTATTACCCAATAACATCCCTGCGATTGGGATAAGGTACTGCGCGTTAAAAACCGGTGTCGGCTTAATGATGAAAAAGCAGATGAACAAGACAATAGGTACACAAGTTACCGCAAGGCTAACGGCGACAGGAGCCAAAAGTAGGTTTCTTGGCAGTCTAGATTTTTCAACAATCGAGCTTGCACCGACGATAATCATAGTAAATAACCACAGCAAATTGACCCACAAACTATTCAAAGTGAACAAGTATTCTAGGTAAAGTCCCACCAGAAATAGCTGAATAACCATACGAATGATGCTGATAGAAGCCTCTTTGCCAAGGCCGAGTTTTAACTTGTGGTTGATGGTAATGGGTAGCAAGAGAAGTGAGCTGAAGAACAATAACTGCCACCAAGATATATCAATAACGTCTTGCATAATGTTTCCTTTTAAGTAGGTCCCCATCATATCTGAAAGTGCCAAATGATGCATTTCAGCTTCTCAGCCGTTGCTTTAAAAAATACTCAATAATTTAACAATCAAACCACAGAATATTGGTTTTTTGAGGCATTTTTGGCTACTACTTAGTAGGTAAAACGTTAAAATTGGTTACAATACGGTTGCGTAGGTGTTGGAATTTAACATTTGTGAAATATACTTAATTCTTCACATTTGTTAATACTTTTTAATAACTTTGTTTAACTAAAAACAACTTTGGATGAGCTCAAAAAAGTATTGATTAGCAAGGGTTATAACGGGAGATTTGATTGAACCCTACTTTGAGTATGGTCTAAAATTTGTCGTTAGATACTTAAGAACTTTAGCCCCATAGAATGGGTTACTCGAAATTACTAAATACAAAATAGGCAAAATGTATGAGTGATGTTAATAAAATTGAAACTAGCGAAAAACATTCGCTGGAGTGGAAGTCTTTCCTCTTCATCGCGGTGGTTCTCTTCCCAATATTAAGTGTGGCTTTTGTAGGCGGTTACGGCTTCCTAGTTTGGGCACTGCAAGTGTTTGTATTCGGACCTCCAGGTGCTCACGGCGGCATGTAATGCCCTCTAAGTAACAACATTTTTTAAAATCAATATTTAAGAGAGCTAAACATGAAATCATTTTTAGTTAAATTATGGCGCACAATGACTCGCCCAGCAGTACACATCAGTCTTGGTGTACTAACTATGGGTGGCTTTATCGCCGGTGTTATTTTCTGGGGCGGTTTTAACACAGCTCTAGAGCACACAAATACAGAAGAATTCTGTGTAAGCTGTCACACCATGCGTGACAACGTATACGTAGAACTACAAGAAACGGTTCACTGGAAAAACACTTCTGGTGTACGTGCTACTTGTCCTGACTGTCACGTTCCACATGAATGGACAGCAAAAATCGCTCGTAAGATGCAAGCTTCTAAAGAAGTATTCGCTCAAGTATTTGGTGACCTAGATACGCCTGAGAAATTCGAAGCTCGTCGTATCGAACTGGCTAAACACGAATGGGATCGCTTCTCTTCGAACAAATCTCTAGAGTGTAAAAACTGCCACAACTACGATTCAATGGATTTCGAAAACATGCGCCCAACAGCGCGTATCCAGATGAAGAACGCGGCAGAGCGTGATCAAAGCTGTGTTGACTGTCACAAAGGTATTGCTCACAACCTTCCATTAGATATGGCATCAGCGAGCGGTATTGTTGGCGAGCTAGAAAACGTAGCAAGCAGCACATCTTACGCAAATGGTTCAGACGTGATCTCTATTCGTCACCTACCAATGTACACAGATGAAACAGCTGAAGTTGAAGCGGGTCTATTAAGCCCTGCAAGTAAAGTTGCGGTTATCGACGAAAAAGGCGATATGATCAAGATTCAAATCGACGGTTGGCGTAAAGCGAAAGGCTTCGGACGTGTAATCCAAGAAGACTTCGGTATGAACATCTCAACTGCAATCTTGACGAAAGAAGTATCTCAAAGTGACGTTATCACTGTTGGTGAGAAGAAAGAAGATGAGCTTACTGGCCTTCCATGGGAAGAAGTTAACCTAGCACTTTGGATGAAGAAAGAGTCTATGGTTGATAACTTCGATCCAATCTGGAACGCAGCGGGTCAAGCGTACCAATCTAACTGTTCAACGTGTCACTCACAGCCAGATGAAGCTCACTTCAGCGCTAACGGTTGGGTAGGCATGCTAGATGGTATGATTGCGTTCGTTAACTTCGATACAGATACAGAAGCACTTGTTCTTAAGTATCTACAGAAGCATTCATCAGATTTTTCTGAAGGCCATCACTAATAAGACGTCAATTGGAGTAACACAATGGCAATTACAAGAAGAAGTTTTCTGAAAGGTGTCGCTACTACAAGTGCGGCATCGGTTATCGGTCCAAGCTTATTGGCGTCGGCATCAGCGTCTGCTGCAGAAACAGACGGTGCGTGGAAAGTCTCTGGTTCTCACTGGGGTGCATTCCGAGCTCGTGTTTATGCGGGTAAAGTACAAGAAATTAAACCTCTAGAAATCGATCAACACCCAACTGAGATGTTGAAAGGTATTAAAGGTATTATCTACAGCCCATCACGTGTGCGTTACCCAATGGTTCGCCTAGATTGGTTGAAGAAGCATAAATACAGCGCAGACACGCGTGGTAACAACCGTTTTATTCGTGTGACTTGGGATGAGGCACTAGACCTTGTTTACCGCGAGCTAGAGCGCGTACAGAAAGATTACGGTCCATGGGCGCTTCACACAGGTCAAACTGGTTGGAGACAAACGGGTCAGTTCCACAGCTGTACTAACCACATGCAACGTGCAATGGCACTTCACGGTTACTCTGTGAAGAAAATCGGTGACTACTCAACAGGTGCTGGTCAAACGATCATGCCTTACGTGCTAGGTTCTACTGAAGTTTACGCACAAGGTACATCTTGGGAACTTATCCTAGAAAACAGTGACAACATTGTTCTTTGGGGTAACGATCCAGTTAAAAACCTTCAAGTAGGTTGGACATGTGAGACTCACGAGTCGTTCGCATACCTAGAACAGCTGAAAGAAAAAGTTGCTAAGAAAGAGATCAACGTTGTTTCTGTTGACCCTGTTAAAAACAAAACAGGTCGTTACCTAGAAAATGAGCAAATGTACATCAACCCACAAACTGATGTGGCGTTCATGCTTGGTGTTGCTCACGTTCTTTACAACGAAGGCCTATACGACAAGAAGTTCATCGAAACTTACTGTCTAGGTTTTGAAGATTTCATCAAGTACGTTCAAGGTGAAACGAAAGACAGAGTTGAGAAGACGCCAGAATGGGCTTCTGCTATCTGTGGCGCAAGCGCGGACTCTATTCGTGACTTCGCTAAGATGCTGGTTAACGGTCGTACACAGATTCTTGTTGGTTGGAGTATCCAACGTCAAGAGCACGGTGAACAGCCTTACTGGATGTGTGCAGTTATCGCAGCAATGGTTGGCCAAATTGGTCTACCGGGCGGTGGTATCTCTTACGGTCACCACTACTCTGGTATCGGTGTATCTTCAACTGGCTTCGCTGCTCCGGGTTCTTTCCCGCTGAACATCGACCAAGGTCAATCACCTAAGTACACCAACACAGATTACAACGGCTACAGCCGCGTAATCCCTGTTGCTCGTTGGGTAGATAGCCTGTTAGAGCCAGGTAAGAAGATCAAAGCAAACGGCGCAACAGTGACACTGCCTGACATCAAGATGATGGTATTCAGTGGTAACAACCCGTGGCACCACCACCAAGATCGCAACAAGATGCGTAAAGCATTCAAGAGCCTACAAACTGTAGTTGCTGTTGATTTTGCTTGGACTGCAACTTGTCGTCACTCTGACATCGTGCTTCCTGCATGTACTCAGTGGGAACGTAACGATATCGATGGTTACGGCGCATACTCTGGTCGTGGTTTGATCGCGATGCATAAACTAGTGGATCCTCTGTTCCAGTCTAAGACTGACTTCGAGATCATGTCTAGCCTAACTAAACGTTGGGGTCGTTACGACGATTACACGCGTGGTATGGACGAAATGCAGTGGGTTAAATCTCTGTACGACGAATGTCGCGCAGCAAACGAAGGCAGCTTCGAAATGCCTGAGTTCGCTGAGTTCTGGGAAAAAGGTTTCCTAGACTTCGGTAAAGGTAAGCCATGGACTCGTCACGCTTCATTCCGTGAAGATCCAGAGATCAACGCACTAGGCACGCCTTCTGGTTTCATCGAAATCACAAGCCGTACTGTTGGCAACATGGGTTACGAGCACTGTCAAGAACACCCAATGTGGTTCGAGAAATCTGAACGTTCACACGGTGGTCCAGGCTCTGACAAGCACCCGTACTGGCTACAATCTTGTCACCCAGACAAGCGTCTTCACTCTCAGATGTGTGAATCTGAAGAGTGGCGTGCGACTTACGCGGTACAAGGCCGTGAGCCAATCTACATCAACCCAGTAGATGCTAAGAAGAAAGGCATCAAAGATGGCGATGTAGTACGTGTGTTTAACGACCGTGGTCAACTACTAGCAGGTGCTGTTCTAATGGATAGCTACGCTCCTGGTGTTGTTCGTATCGAAGAAGGTGCTTGGTACGGTCCGATCAACGAGAAAGTGGGCGCGCTAGATACATACGGCGATCCAAACACACTGACTCAAGATATCGGTACGTCTGAACTTGCTCAAGCAACGTCAGCAAACACATGTTTGGTTGATTTCGAGAAGTTCCAAGGCAAACTGCCTCCAGTAACTTCATTCGGTGGTCCAATCGAAGTTTCTTAAGTCTTGTCTTAAGAACCAAGATTAAAGCTTGAATTAAAGCCCCTGTAAGCACTCTTACAGGGGCTTTTTGTATTTTTGATATCAGTGTTGGTGTTTCTAAATAAGCATTATACAGGGCTAATAGAGGGCGTTTTTGAGACAGGCTGTAAGGCGCTGTTTGAGAGAGGTGGTATAAGCAGTGAAGCAGGAAGGGAATGTAAAAAGAACCTGTGGAAAGACTTAAGCAGGCGGAAACAAAAAGGCCGATACAAAGTACCGACCTTACAGAAGCCTATGGAGTTAACTCTACTCAAGTTAGATCTCAAATATAAACCAGTAGCTATAAGCACAGATTAGTGCGGGCACACTAGAGTATAAGGTCGCGACCAGTGCCGCTTTGGGAGCCATCGCAATCGCAGGGAATAGCGCGTCACCATCATTTGAAATTGCGTTACCTACCTGAGCCGAAAGTGGCAGGGCGTCTGAAAGGTATAAGCTAGTGACCAATAATTGCGGTCCACAGCCCGGTAGCAAACCCATCAACACGCCAGCCAGGGGGAGCATGATGCCCCAGCTTGAGAATAGCGTCGCAAAATCAACATTTGCTATCACAGAGCCAAATTCAAAGAAAAGAAAGGCAACCACCACCCAAGCGGTGACAAAGTTTGTATCTTGAGCGGTCTTTTGCAATGGGTGAGAGCCTATACACTTTTCGTCCTCACTCATGGCTGATTTGTAATCCTCAATTTCACGGGTTAGCCCCCACAGAAACATCGAGCTGATCAGCAAAACTGTCCCCGCCCATTCCATCGACATTTCAGGCAAAGCGAGCAGCTCGTTCACATCGACTTGAAAAGAGCCAAGTAGGGCAACGGCAGCACCCGGAATAATCAGTACAGACCACAGGTAACCTTGCAGGTTTATCGCTTTTTTAGAGACCGATTCTTTGTTTTGAGATTGAGAAGCACAGCTGCTCACCGCTTCATTTTTCTCTGCTTTTTTTGGGCGTAAGAAGTCGTCTGCGTGAAACAAGTTAATGATTCGACCTGACGCAGTTCCGACAATCACGCCCATCGCCATCATGGCTAAACCAGTCTTGGGCTCGCTTGCTATCAACAAGAAGGCGGCGTCACCCATGGTGGAGACGAGCACAGCAACTACCGCACCAAATCCGAGTTTTCCTGAGATAAATTGTGTGGTCACCACGATCGCACCGCCACAGCCGGGTAGCGCCCCCATAAGTGCAGCGAATACCACTTGGTTTGAACGGGATTGATGGACGAGCTTGTTGAAGACGTTATCTTTGTTGATATACAGGCTTAACCCGTGGTAAATCGCTAAGGTCAAAGCAACATAACAAGACACTGCCCAAAAGGCGTCTGACAAAGTAGTCACCGTCAGCTCTCGTGTAGCTGGGGCTGCAACCAAAGCTGCAAGTGAGACAGGCAAAAGCAGGCGCTTAAATGACAGTGAAAACTGAGTTGTTTTCGCAGCACTACTGCTTGGCAAAAAAGAGATTAGTCGATCCATAGGTGTTACTCAAAATTAGTGGCTTAAGATAAATATATACGAATGATAATAATTATCAATTGCATTTGTTGTTTTTTATCTATTGTTACTATTGGCTAAACCCACGAAACATGACCAATCTAAAAAAATGAGGTAAAGTATGGCTAATAAAGAGAGGCTCTAAAGGTAGAGTCATAATTGTTAGTGTAATAGGAAGAAACATGATTTTAGTTGTTGGTCACAAAAACCCTGATAGTGACAGTATTTGTAGTGCGTTAGTTGCAACTGAGCTTCTTAAGGCTCGTGGCGAGGAAGCGACACCAATTCGCCAAGGCGAGATCAACCGCGAAACTCAACACATTCTAGAAGTCGCTGGTGCTGAACAGCCAGAGCTTCGTACTTCTGTTGCTGGTGAGAAAATCTGGCTAGTAGACTACTCAGATCTAGCACAAGCACCAGATGATGTTGCTGATGCAGAGATCGTAGGTATTGTTGATCACCACCGTCTAGGCGACGTGATGACAGTAAACCCAATGGAAGCTTGGATCTGGCCTGTTGGTTGTACAAACACTGTACTTTTCAACATGTTCAAGATTGAAGGTCACGCAATCTCTCAACAAATCGCTAAACTAATGATGTCTGCAATTCTTTCAGACACAGTTGGTTTCGCTTCTCCAACATGTACTCAAAAAGACAAAGACGCGGTTGCTGAGCTTGCTGAAATTGCTGGCGTAACTGACGTTGATGCATTCATCAAAGCGCTTCTAATCGCAAAAACAAACATCGAAGGCCTATCTGCTGCACAGCTAGTAGAAAAAGACCTTAAAGGCTACCCATTCAACGGTCGTGATGTTGTTGTTGGTCAAGTTGAACTTGCGACTCTTGAGCAAGTAGACGGCATGATCGAGGCGCTAGAAGCTGATCTTGAAGAGCGTTGTGAGAAAGACGGTCTAGCGTTCGCTGCGGTAATGCTAACAGATATCACTACTGCTCAAACTCGTCTTCTATACAAAGGTGAGTGGGCTGAGAAATTGGTTAAGCACGAGAAAGGCGGCGTATTAATGATGGAAAATACACTAAGCCGTAAGAAGCAAGGCTGGCCTTGGCTACAAGGTGAGCTTGTTTAATCAAGTCGCTTAATATTAAACGCCTGCTTATTTAGCAGGCGTTTTTCTTTGAAGTAGACTTTCTTCTTCATCGATAATGTTTGAAGTTAACAACACTCGGCATAAAATAGCTTTAAGAGCAAAGTTACTGACTAAAGTAGGAAATTAAGATGACTACACAGCTAGACGATAAAAAAATCGCTGAAATCAACAAGTATACGGGCGAGCAACGCCTGAAATACTGTGTGAAAGAAATCGTAGCAAACCGTGAAGTATGGATCTTAACCGATGAACACGGTTGTGTAATGCTGAACACAGAAGATGAAGATTGTGTTCCAGTATGGCCAAACCAAGAGTTCGCAGAATCATGGGCAACGGGTGATTGGTCTGAGTGTAAAGCTGAGTCTATTTCGTTGAACAAATGGCACAGTCGCTGGACGAACGGTCTAGAAGACGACGAACTTGCTGTTGTAGTATTCCCGAACGAGCAAGAAGAAGGCGTTATCTTGTTCCCGGATGAGTTCGACTTCGAATTGAAAAAGCAGGCAGCTAAGCGCTAGTTCTTTCGTAATACAGTAACATCGTAAGTCAGCGTTGCCTTTCTTAGGCAGCGCTATCATTCAATTATCCCATCTAAGTTACTTCCAACGTATATTCGTCAATACCCAATCAACTGATACAAAGGCGCTTGCTGTGCGGCTTTAGAAGCTTGCTGAAGCACACCTGTTTTGCTGTATCTCTTGAGTATCTTTCGGACGATAGGTTTTACTTCAGATTTTGTCATTCCAGCTTTCAATTCTGGTTCATACAGCAATTGCAGTAGCACTACGTCTAACGGCGATAATAAGTCTTCTGGCGTGTGGTCGTTGAAAATAGAAGGGTAGGCTTTATCTGAATCATTCGGCAGGCCTAGAACTTGTGTGATCTCTTCCACGATACAGGCGACCAGCTTACCTCGCGATCTTGCCTGATCAACCGGGATTACAATCCCAGCGTATACAATCTCGCCTTTAGAATTGGTTCTATAGCCCGCCGTGCAGATGGCGCTATTTAAATGTTGAGTTGATTTGAGCTTGAGCACCGATTTCGCCTCAGATACCCACTGGCTCTGCCTTGTGTATATCCATTTAACGTTCGCTTCGGACTCTTTACTGACGATTGTTATTGGATGTTGGGTGACTTCAGATAAGTGTTTGATATGAAGCTCTGTGATCTCTTGATGCAGTTCCTCATCGCCCACTCGATGATCGATCCAAATCTTGATCGGTTGTTTCCACTTGGCGAGCGGTTTGTTGCCTTGGGAGTATTCGTGTTGAAGCGCGACGTTATAAAAGGCAGTTTCGACGAAGCTTCTATCTAGCCATGTGAGCGGTGTGCTTGTCGCGTTAAAGGACAACAGCACCAACAAGAGGGGAAGCATTGAAGCTGTTCGATACATACTTTTCCCCTCTGCTAAATGTAGCGTGATTCCAGGTTAGTGGTTCGGCGCTTTGGAGAAATGGCTCTCAACCAATCTTTGGGTGATTTGGTGAGTTGGATTGGTCAGCACTTGATCCGTTTCACCGCTCTCAACCACATTGCCTTCGTGCATCACGATGATCTTGTCGGTGATGTGCTTAACAATACCTAGGTGTTGAGATACGTAAACGAACGACACGCCCATCTCTTCTTGCAGCTCTAAGAACAAGTTAATAATTTGAGAGCGCATTGCCATGTCCAAACCATTTAACGCTTCATCAGCGACAATGATGGATGGCTGAAGTATCAAGGCACGAGCCAAACAAACCCTCTGTTTCTGGCCCGCAGCAAGCATCTGAGGGTAGAAGTAAGCATGTTCCGGAAGGAGACCAA
This sequence comes from Vibrio sp. 10N.222.49.C12, assembly GCF_041475025.1. Classification (NCBI taxonomy): domain Bacteria; kingdom Pseudomonadati; phylum Pseudomonadota; class Gammaproteobacteria; order Vibrionales; family Vibrionaceae; genus Vibrio; species Vibrio sp. 10N.222.49.C12. The sequence goes on from NZ_JBFRVF010000058.1 coordinate 9,825, forward strand.
CGCGTAATAACGTGTCTTTCACGCGGCGCATACGGGCTTCTGGTGGCATGTTGGTATTTCGCTTCAATGGGCCTTCAAGAATTCGACCAATCTGAATGCGTGGATTAAGTGATGTATTCGGATCTTGGAAGATCATTCGAATCAGCTTGCAACGAGTTGAATAGTCTTTGTGTTCTAGCTTTTCGCCGTTCACGCGGATCTCGCCCGCAGTCGGTTCAACCATGCCTGCGAGCATTCTCGCTAATGTTGATTTCCCAGAGCCATTCTGACCGATAAAACCAATCGTCTGGCCTGCTTCAAGGGAAAAGCTTACCGGCTTCACCGCCTGATGAATCTTCTTACGGAAAAGACCAGAGCGAGTCGTAAAGTCTTTAGATAGATCACTGACTTCTAATAATGCACTCATGATTTCTTTTTCTTCTCCATATTCAGAGGGAAGTGACAGTTGAACTTATGGTTCTTGATACGTTTCGTATGTGGGATCTCGACACACTGCCTTTGTGCGTATGGGCAGCGAGGCCCTAATCGACAACCAATAGGAAGATGTTGCAGCGGTGGAATTGACCCCGGCAAAGACTGGAGCTTCTCCTTGTGGGGAATCCAGTCGTTAAAGTCTGGCATCGCTTTTAACAAAGCAACGGTGTACGGGTGCTTTGGTGCATCCAACAGCTTCGGTGTATCAGCGGATTCTACCGATTGACCACAGTACATCACGGTAATGCGAGTCGCCCATTGGGTAATGGTGGTTAAGTCATGGCCGATCAACACGATGGTGGTGTTATTGATCTGGTTCATACGACTCAAAAGACGCAATATTTGAGACTGTGTAATTGGGTCTAAATCGTTGGTTGGCTCGTCAGCAATCAAGACTTTTGGCTTGGCAGCGATCGCCATTGCGATCATGACTTTTTGACACTCACCATCTGTCAGCTCATAAGAGTAACTGTCCATTAGGCGAGAGTGGTCTTTGATGCCGACTTTGTGTAGTAATGCGATCGCTTGCTTCTTACGCCACTTAAATCGTTGCCACCAACGACCTTCAAACGAATGGGAAGGGATCGCTTCAACGAGCTGGTTACCTACTTTTTCAGAAGGGTCAAGACACGTTGATGGCTCTTGGAAGATCATTGCGATATCGCGGGCGATCACTCGGCGTCTTTCTTTCGGCGTCAGTTGCAGTAGGTCGATATTACCTAAGCGCATTCGGTCTGCAGAAACCTTCCAGTTTTCTTTACATACTCCGACGATCGCTTTTGCAACCAAACTCTTACCTGAGCCTGATTCACCTACTAAGCCACGAATTTCCCCTTCATTGAGGGTAATACTCATTCGATCTACGGCTTTAACCATCCCTTGAGGGGTCTCAATCTCGATGGTTAGATGTCGAATATCAAGTAACGGCATTATTCGATTCCTGCATTTAGCGCTTGGCGAACACCTTCACCGACGAGGTTAATCACGATAACTGTAAACATAATAGCTAAGCCGGGTAGGGTAACTGTCCATGGCGCAAGGTAAATCAACTCGACCGAATCACCCAAGATGGAGCCCCATTCGGTACTCGGTGCTTGAGCGCCAAGCCCTAGGAAACCTAAAGCCGTGATATCAAGAATTGCGACTGACAGTGCCAGCGTAACTTCAAGAGCGATCACGGTAAGGATGTTCGGAAGGATTGAGTTCCATAGCAGGTAAAAATCGTTCGCACCATCAAGGCGAGAAGCCAGAATATAGTCTTTTTCTACTTCAGCATGCACGGCAATGTACACCGAGCGTATAAAGCGCGGGATCAGTGCCAAGCACAAGGCGAGCAAGATATTAAACTCCCCAAAGCCAAGGAATGCCACGAAGATAATCGCCAGCAGAAGAGATGGAATCGACATAACAGTATCAAGCAGGTGGTTTAGCGTGCTTGATAGTAAACCGCGCGTCATACCAGCAAGTACGCCAATCAGACAACCAATGACGGCTGCGATAAAGGTAATCACCACCGCGGCGCCGAAGGTTAACTGAGAGCCAATTATTAGGCGAGAGAGAATATCTCTGCCTAAGTCATCCGTACCCAAAAAGTATTCTACCGTTCCCGCAGGATCCCAAGAGGGCGGCGTTAATAGGTGACCGGTTTGTTCTTGTGCATCATGCGGGGCTAGCCACGGTGAAGTGACGGTGACCAGAATGATAAGCACCAAACACCACAAGCCAAACATAGCTAGATTATTGCTGCGGAAGCTGCGCCAGAAACGTTCGAACTGGGTTGGAATCTGTTCTTCTTGGTAGACGTTATTTGTTAGCATACCATTCCTTCCTTACCAGTGGATTGATCATCGCGCCCAGTAGATCGGACAGAATATTAGCGGTCAAAACTAAGGTAGCCACCACAATTACACCAGCTTGAATTGAAACGTAATCTTGATTCGATAAGGCATCCAATAACCAGCGGCCAATGCCCGGCCAGTTAAAGATAGACTCGGTAACAATAGCAAGCGTTAACATACTCGATAGCTGAACACCGACCTTAGGAATAATCGGAGGTATCGCGTTTCTTAGCACGTGCTGCGTGATGATCTCTCTAGTGGAAAGACCTTTAATTCGCGCAGCGCGGATGTAGTTTTGCGTCATTACTTCAGCCACTGACGCTCTCATCAATCGGATGACCTGAGTCGTTGGCGCCAGTGCTAAAACAAGACAAGGCAACGCCATGTGCTCGATAACACTTTGTAGTGCGTTCGCACGGTAGCGACCCTCGGCAAAAAAGGCGTCAATCATCGCGAATCCAGTCACGTGTTCAATCTCGTAAAGTAGGTCGTATCGGCCACCAACTGGGAACATTTCAAAGTGCAGTGAAAACACCATGATCATCAGCAACGCGACCCAAAATATAGGCGCAGAGTAACCGGCCATTGAGGTGAACGATATGGTGGTATCAATAAATTTACCTTGTCTCATACCAGCAATGGTGCCGAAAGGGATACCGATGATGAGTGCCAACACAAAGGCAAAGAAGCACAGCTCTAGCGTTGCAGGGAACACCAGGACCAACTCATCGATGATAGGCACACCGTGTTTGCTTAGGCCAAAGTTTAGCGTCGATAATTCAGTGATATAGCTAATCCAACCGGGCCAAAAATCTTGAATTGCCCAAGGTGAGGTTTGGTCTAATCGAAGCAGGGAAAAACCTACCAAGGTCAGAATTCCTAGCGTAATAACGAATAAGTTTACACGTCTTAATGTATACCAAAACATTACTGCACCTCTCTTCTGACTTGATCAAAAGGTTGGGCATTGAAAGGACTTGCTTTAAAGCCTGTTAGCGAACGATCGTGCACGCGAAATTGCACGCCATGAGCTAAAGGAATCACAGGAACTTCTTCATTGAGAATGTTTTGGGCTTGTCGGTACAAGTTCACACGGTGCCTTTGTTGATTGATCTCTAATGCTAAGTCGAGAAGGAAATCAAAGTCTGAATTACACCACATCGAGACGTTTAACCCTGCACGCTCAGAGCTGCATGAGAGCAGCGGACGTAAGAAGTTGTCCGGGTCACCGGTATTGCCTATCCAGCCTGTAAGCAACAAGTCTGTTGAGGAAATAGATGACAACTGTGTGCGGTCAAATCGGTCGTCGGTATAGAGTTTCAATTCAATACCAATATCGGCTAAGTTTGCTTGGATAAGTTCTGCCGTTTTTCTTGGACTTGGATTGTATGCGCGTGGCTCTAGTGGTACCCACATTGAAAGCTCTAACCCAGGTTCAACGCCAGCTTCTTTGAGAAGCGCAACCGCATAGTTTCGGTCGTAGCGAACTTGAACGCTGTCTTTTTGGTGAGCCCAAGAAGTCGGAGGAAGCAAGGTGTAGGCTTTGGTTCCTGTACCGTAATACACAGAATCAAGAATGTTCTGACGATTGATGGCTAAGTTGAGCGCTTTACGAACTCGAGAGTCACGCAGTGCAGGGTGCTCAGTATTCAGCGCGATGAAAGAGACATTAACCGCCGGAGTAGCAGAAATCTTCAACTCTTCATGAGCCTGAATAATAGGGATTTGGCTAGAAATTGGTGAGTTGAGCACGTCACACTCACTACGCAGAAGCTTGGCAAGTGTGCCTGTTCCACGTTGCGAAGTATCGAACACAACTTGGTCCATTTGTACTTCACCTTTCCAGTAGTGCTTGTTCTTTTTCAAGCGCACTAGGTCGTTGATTTGGTATTCATCCAAGTAGAAAGGGCCAGTGCCGACTGGATTGGAATCGATTCGATTTTTCTCATCCGCTGCAATGAGCTGATTGGCATACTCTTTAGAGTGAATGACCGCATAGCTGGTGGCGATGTTATTGAGAAATGAATTGTCTGGGCGACTTAATTGGAATTTCACTGTTAGGTCGTCAACCGCGGTGATATCGACAATCAGGGTCTTGAAGTCGATTCCGGCAAACCACGGGTATAGGCCGCCACCCACATAATGAAATGGGTTTGAACTATCAATGACACGTTCAAAGCTAAACACCACATCTTGTGCATTCATGCTACGAGTAGGGGTGAACCAGTCTGTCGTTTGGAACGCAACATTTGGGCGCAGTTTGAACGTGTACTCTGTACCTGATTTATCAACAGACCAACTTGTCGCCAAGTTCTGTTTTGGTCGGTACGTCATCGGATCAAGAGTGAGCAGTGTATCGAAAATTTGAGGACTCAGCGATTCTGCGGTAATGCCACTATCAACCAGCTGTGGGTTGAAGGTACTAGGATTACCTTGGCCGCAATAAATGAAGCCTTTTTCACGGATTTGCTCGTGATTCACACTCTCACCACATCCAGCGAGAAAGCTCAGCGTACAGATGCTCAGTGATAGTCTTATTAGTGCTTTCATAAAAAGAAATACTTTTCGAAACGAGGCGTTAGAGGAGCCTCAAGATCCGGACAATTTAACATTTTATTTATTCGGCTCCAAATAATAATCAAGCGTGGACAGCTATTTATCGTTAGCTTGTCCGACAATCGCGTACTTCCTCACCATTCCACGTAATTGGTTGTAGGTTAACCCAAGTAATTCTGCGGCTTGTTTCTGGTTATATTTGCTCTGTTTGAGGGCTTGGTTGAGTAGCTTGATGTCTTGTTGTTCTTGCCATGCTTTGTAATCAAGCGGCAAAGAAAACAAGCTCTCTGATGAAGTATGGCTGTTAGACGGCTCATTGCCAGTTTCCGGAGAGGAATCTTGCTCTGTTTTCCATGCGGGTTTAAATGGGTTAAACACCAAATATTCAATAGGATATGGATCTTTTCCGTGCTGATAGATAGCTCGCTCAATGACGTTTTTGAGTTCTCGTACATTCCCTGGCCAAGAATAATCCAAAAGCGATTCAACGGCAGAGGGGGCAAAGCCAACAAACAACTCCAATTCCAATTCACGACACATCTTAATGGCGTAATATTCTGCCAGTAGCATGATGTCTTCTTTTCGCTCACGCAAAGGAGGGATAGTAATGACGTCAAACGCCAGTCTATCTAATAGGTCTGCTCGGAATTCGCCCTTTAATGCCATGTCTGGTAAGTCGGCATTGGTTGCACACACCAGTCTGACATTGGCACTTAGCGCCTTTTGCCCACCGACACGTTCATATTGCCCGTATTCAATAACGCGCAGTAGTTTCTCTTGAACCGCAAGGGGAGTGGTCGCCAGCTCATCCAGAAACAGCGTTCCGCCTTCTGCTCTTTCAAAACGACCTTGATGACGCCCTTTCGAACCCGTAAAGGATCCCGATTCATGACCAAACAGTTCTGAATCAATCAAACCTTCACTTAAGGTTGAGCAGTTCAATGAGATCAAAGGTTGATCCCAACGTCTTGAAAGGTAATGCAGTCTTTGTGCGATCAACTCTTTACCTGTGCCACGTTCGCCAATGATCAGAATAGGTCTTTCGATTGGAGCCAGCTGAGAAACTTTATCTAAAACAGAGAGAAAGCTAGGTGATTCACCAATGAGGTTCTGCTGCATAGCGGGTCCTTGTATGAATTAATCGCTGGAGAGGTCATGTAAGAGCCATAGTGGTGAAAAATACCAATACTTGGCTAAATTCATCATAGCATGGTTCGAGTTAATCACCATTTTATTGTAAGTAACTGATAATAAATGGCTTAAAAGTTGGCACGCTACTTGGATTATTTATGGTAGGTTTAACAACAAACGTAAATTTTTGAGCAAGTGGATTGATAGAGTCGCACAACGATTTGAAACGCATTTGCCATCATTGTAATTAAGGAGTTCCTCATGGGTATTTTTTCTCGCTTTGCAGACATTGTAAATTCAAACATCAGTGCACTATTAGATAAGGCTGAAGATCCAGAAAAGATGATTCGTCTTATTATCCAAGAAATGGAAGACACCTTAGTTGAAGTTCGTACCAACTCAGCAAAAGCAATTGCTGACAAGAAAGAGCTAGCGCGTAAAGTAGAAGCTATCGAAACACAGATTCTAGATTGGCAAAATAAAGCGACACTTGCCCTGACCAAACAACGCGAAGATTTGGCGAGAGCGGCGCTAATCGAAAAGCAAAAACTGGAAGACATCATCAAGAGCCTTCACACCGAACAAACCTTGGTTCATGAAACCATCGAAAAATTGACGAGTGAAATTGGTAAACTTGAAACAAAGATCGCAGAAACTCGTGCAAAGCAACAAGCATTAATGATTCGTAACAATGCGGCAAGCAACCGTCGTGATGTTCAAAAACACCTGCACTCAAGCAAAACCAACGAAGCAATGGCGAAGTTTGAGCAATTCTCGCGTAAAGTGGATGAATTAGAAGCTGAAGCGGACGTTTACGCTAAGACTGGCAACGCAAAATCTTTAGACCAAGAGTTTGCCGAGCTACAAGCTCAAGATGAAATCGAAAAAGAGCTAGCGAAACTGAAGCAACAAGTTGAAAACCGCGATAAATAATCTAGGAGTTGTCTATGTCAACATTTCTAATTGCAGGTCCACTGATTGTCTTTTTAATCTTCGTGGCACCGCTATGGTTATTCTTACATTACCGCAGCAAGAAGAAATCCAGCAATGGTCTTTCTGAAACGGATCTTCAACGTCTGCATAAGCTTTCTGCGCAAGCCGAATCCATGCAAGACCGAGTGAAAACGCTAGAAAAAATACTGGATGCGGAGTCGCCTAACTGGAGACGAAACTATGAGTAGAGAACTGTATCGCGACACGATTAACGGCAAATTGTCTGGTGTGTGTGCAGGGTTAGCGAACTATTTTGGCCTTGAAGTGTGGTTGGTTCGCATCTTAGTTATCTCAGCAGCACTGCTTGGTGGTAGTTTTCTGGTGTTATTAGCGTATTTAGCTTTGACATTTATGCTTGAAAAACAACCACCTCAGTATGTCGACCAAATGAAGGCGAAACAAGAGCATACGCTGAAGCAAAAGCCTTGGGAAAAAGGGCAAACTGCAGAGTCGCTATTGAACACTTTAGAGGGTGATTTCCAGAAGTTAGAGACCAGTGTCCGCAACATGGAAGCTTATGTCACCTCAGACGCGTTTAAAGTGAATCGTGAATTTAAGAACATGTAGTGGTAAAACCTAAAAAGGATTAGATAACGGTTTAGGAAAATTTATTCCAAGCCGTTATTTTTTTTAATAATTTTCTCTAAATAAATCTTACGCTGACTGGTAAGTTACATGTGATTAATCTATGTTATAAAAATATTTATAGATATGGATGATCACCAATGTATAGAGCCTCCCTTGTCCTATTGACTGCCTTAGCTGGGTTGTCTGGGTGTGGTAAGGAGCTTCCTCCCGTGCCTGAACCTGAGTCCAGACCCGCCAAACTCTTCACTGTCTCCGTCGGTAATAATGCCTTTGAGCGTAATTTCCCTGCTACCACAGAAGCTGGTGACAGAGCGGTACTCGCATTCCGTGTTCCTGGGTTATTGCAGAGCATCGATGTGACCGCTGGGCAGCACGTGTCTAAAGGCGACGAGCTTGCTAAGTTAAATCCCGATGAATATCAACTACTCGAGAAGCAAGCAAAAGCGAATTTTCAGCTAGCCGATGTTCAATATCAACGTGCGATCAAACTTCGTAAAGATCGTGTGGTATCAGAGCAAGATTTCGACCAAGCGAAAGCGAACCACAATTCAGCTCGCGCGGTGCTTAATCAAGCTAACGCGAATCTTCGCTACACCACTTTGGTTGCGCCGTATGATGGCACTATTTCCATTATCCCTGCAGAAAACCATGAATATATTGCCGCCAAAGTGGGCGTCATGAATATTCAGACCAATCAAATTCTTAAAGTCGTTTTCTTATTACCCGATCAACTTATTACGCGCTTTTCTTCTGGGTTTGAAACCGATGCAACCATGGTATTTGATGCGTTTCCTGAAAATTCCTATGTACTGACATTCCAAGAAGTCGATACGGAAGCCGACCCTAAAACGGGTTCGTACAAGGTGACCATGGTGATGGAAAGGCCGACAGATGTGGGCATTTTACCAGGTATGTCTGGTACGGTGAATTTGGTGTCGGCACAAGCTGCTGCAACCAAAATTCCGACTGCTGCAATGATGACCGATGGCGATGATGTTTCGGTGTGGCGTGTAAACAGTGACGGAATTGTAGAGAAAGTCGCGATCGTGATTGATGAAAAGCGTCACATTGTCTCTGGCTTAAACGATGGAGACCGCATCGTAACCTCTGGTGTTAATGGCCTTGAATCCGGCATTAAAGTTCGAGAGTGGATCAAGGAAAGGGGGCTATAACATGAGTGCATTTAAACTAGCGACAGGATTGTCATGTTTAGCTTTGCTGACCGCGTGTGGAGAAAAACCACAAGTCGAAGTCGATAATACGCCATTAGTGAAAGCGATTGAGATTTCAGTATTAGATTTTAACGACAAATTGTATTTCCCTGCCGTTGCCAATGCGGCGGAAAAAGCACATCTGAGTTTTCGTGTGGCGGGTGAAATCTTCAAGCTAGATGTGAAGGAAGGTGAACGAGTTGCCAAAGGGGACATCATTGCCGAGCTTGACCCAACCGATTATCAATTGGATGTGGACAATGCTCAAGCTCGTTACACGGTAATCAATAGTCAATACCGACGTTCGAGTCCGCTAATGAAGAAAGGCTTATTGGCTAAGTCGCAATTCGATGAAATTGCCGCTCAACGCCAGATTGCTTATGCCGAGTTGGAACTGGCGAAACTGCGCTTATCGTTCACTATGCTTCGTGCGCCTGTTGATGGGATTATTTCTCGAGTCAGTGTCGACCAATATGAAAATATTCAGGTAGGCCAACAGATTGTGAACATTCACAGTGTTGAGGATGTCGAAGTTGTGATTCAGCTCCCTGACCAAATTTATGTGAATCAACCCAATGAAACGCTCCTCTCGAACGTGGAAGCTGTGGTGAGAGTGCCAAGCGGTAATGAATACACCGCAGGTATTAAAGAGTTCACCACTGAACCCGATCCAAGTACGGGTACCTTCACGGTTACATTAGCTTTGCCGATGCCAGAAGACGATTTGATTCTTGATGGTATGGCCGTTGATGTGACTTCAAACGGGCGGGATATCGGTTTGGAGCTAAAAGCTGGTGTACTTATTCCGATCGAAGCGGTATTCAATGCAGACGGTGATGAACTGGATCGTAAAAACTCTTATGTGTGGGTTCTTAACGACGACAAGACAGTCTCGAAACAACAAGTCGTGTTAGGAAAAGCAAACCAGGAAACATTGCAGGTAGTGAAAGGATTGGAAATGGGGCAGCATGTCATTGTTGCAGGCGTATCGCGATTGCGAGATGGGATGACAGTGGAAGTATTGTCTCAGGAGACGAACAATGAGTGAAGCAAATAACAAGCCCCAGAATGACGCTCAGCAGGGGGATGACCAGATCACGGGTGTAGCGGCTTACTTTATTCGCAATAAAGTCATTAGCTGGATGCTATCTCTGATCTTTCTTATTGGTGGTGTCTCTGCCTTTTTCGGCTTGGGTCGTTTAGAAGATCCTGCCTTTACTATCAAAGATGCGATGGTTGTGACCTCTTACCCAGGGGCCACACCTCAACAAGTTGAAGAAGAAGTTACTTACCCACTAGAAAAAGCGATTCAACAACTTACCTATGTGGACGAAGTGAACTCTATTTCAAGCCGTGGCCTGTCTCAGGTAACGGTAACGATGAAGAATAACTATGGCCCTGATGATCTTCCGCAAATTTGGGATGAACTTCGCCGAAAAGTGAATGATCTTAAGGTTGAACTGCCACCTGGGGTCAATGATCCTCAAGTCATTGATGACTTCGGTGACGTTTACGGGATCTTGCTTGCGGTGACGGGTGATGGTTATAGCTACAAAGAGCTGCTGGATTACATTGATTATCTAAGGCGAGAGCTGGAGTTGGTTGATGGGGTCAGTAAGGTCTCTGTTTCTGGTCAACAACAAGAGCAAGTATTCATTGAGATATCGATGAAGCGGATAAGCTCCTTAGGTCTGTCTCCAAGCACGGTATTTAATCTTTTATCGACTCAAAATATTGTATCAAGTGCGGGTGCGGTAAGAATTGGCGACGAATACATTCGAATTCATCCAACGGGTGAGTTCCAGAATGTTGAGCAGCTTGGCGATTTAATTCTGACAGAAGGTGGTGCTCAAGGTCTCATCTATTTAAAAGATGTGGCGAATGTAACTCGTGGTTATGTTGAAGTGCCAAGTAACATCATTGGCTATAACGGCAAGCTCGCACTTAACCTTGGTGTCTCTTTTGCGCAAGGCGTGAACGTAGTAGCGGTTGGTGAAGCGTTTGATAGAAGATTGGCCGAGCTAAAGTATCAACAACCCGTCGGCATCGACATCTCCGAGGTTTATAACCAACCTAAAGAGGTAGACAAGTCGGTAAGCGGATTTGTGGTGAGTTTAGGGCAGGCGGTTGCGATCGTAATCGTGGTGTTACTGTTCTTCATGGGACTAAGATCGGGCCTATTGATTGGTTTGATACTGCTATTGACCGTATTCGGTACATTCATTTTCATGCAGTACTTCAAGATCGACCTACAACGTATTTCACTGGGCGCGTTGGTTATCGCCTTGGGGATGCTGGTGGATAATGCCATTGTGGTGGTGGAAGGGATATTGATCGGCACGCAGAAGGGGCGAACCCGGATGCAGGCCGCCACCGATATCGTAACCCAAACCAAATGGCCGCTGCTTGGTGCGACGGTTATTGCGGTGACTGCGTTTGCTCCAATTGGTTTATCTGAAGACTCAACAGGCGAATACTGTGGCACCTTGTTCACGGTGCTACTGATCTCCTTGATGCTGAGTTGGTTTACTGCCATCTCGCTCACGCCGTTCTTTGCCGACATGTTCTTTAAAGGTCAGAAGGTCGATCCAGATAACGAAGGTAAGGACCCATACAACGGGATGGTTTTTGTTATCTACAAAAACTTCCTTGAGTTCTGTATGAAGCGTGCTTGGTTAACCATGTTTGTTCTGATTATTGGTTTAGGCGCGAGTGTGTACGGTTTTGGTTTCGTTAAGCAAGCCTTCTTCCCGTCTTCAACCACACCTATGTTCCAAGTGGATGTGTGGATGCCAGAAGGTACCGATATTCGAGCGACCAATACCAAGCTTAAAGTGCTTGAGAGTTGGCTAGCTGAGCAGGACGAAGTTGAACATATCACGACAACCGCGGGTAAAGGCCTGCAACGTTTCATGCTGACTTATGCGCCAGAGAAAAGTTATAGCGCTTACGGCGAGATAACGGTTCGTGTGAAAAGTTATGAAGTACTTGAAGGGCTAATGAAACGCTTCCGTGAACATGTAAATGGTCAGTTCCCAGAGATTGACTACAAGCTTAAACAGATCGAATTAGGTCCTGGTGGCGGTGCGAAAATTGAAGCGCGAATTGTGGGTTCTGATCCAACGGTTTTACGTTCAATCGCTGCACAAGTGATGGACATCATGCGTGCTGATGAAGGCGCATTTAACGTTCGTCACGATTGGCGTGAAAGAACTAAGGTATTAGAGCCTCAGTTCAATGAAAGCCAAGCGCGTCGTTATGGTATTACTAAATCTGACGTTGATGATTTCCTAGCAATGTCTTTCTCTGGTAAGTCGATTGGTGTGTATCGTGATGGTACAACGTTAATGCCGATTGTGGCTCGTTTGCCTGAAGACGAGCGTGTCGATATTCGTAACATCGAAGGCATGAAAATCTGGAGCCCAGCATTAAGTGAGTACATCCCACTTCAACAAGTAACGTTAGGTTACGAGCTAGAATGGGAAGATCCACTGATCATCCGTAAGAACCGTAAGCGTATGCTAACGGTAATGGCGGATCCTGATCTATTGGGTGAAGAGACGGCCTCAACTCTACAGAAACGCTTACAACCACAGATTGAAGCGATTGAGATGCCTCCGGGTTACTCATTGGAATGGGGGGGGGAATATGAGTCGTCAGCAGATGCACAGGCGTCACTGTTCACAACCATGCCTCTGGGTTACTTGTTCATGTTCTTAATCACTGTGTTCTTGTTTAACTCGGTGAAAGAGCCTCTGATCGTTTGGTTAACGGTTCCATTGGCGTTGATAGGGGTGACGACAGGCTTGCTAGCCTTGAATACACCATTCGGCTTTATGGCGCTGTTGGGCTTCTTGAGTCTATCTGGGATGCTTCTGAAGAACGGTATCGTACTACTTGATCAAATTGAGATTGAGATGAAATCTGGTAAAGATCCGTATGTAGCGGTTGTTGATGCGGCTCTGAGTCGTGTTCGCCCGGTATGTATGGCGGCGATTACCACCATTCTAGGTATGATCCCTCTACTACCGGATATCTTCTTCAAACCAATGGCAGTAACCATCATGTTTGGTTTAGGCTTTGCGACTGTACTCACGCTAATCGTAGTGCCTGTGCTGTATCGTTTGTTCCATAAAATTGAAGTGGCTTAACGTCAACTGACCTTTGAAATAATGCCCCTAATTGGGGCATTATTTTTATGTACGATTACTAAAAGAGACCATCGAAATGGAAGCTAATACAGTGGATAGAACGTGTGCATGGGCGCTTAAACATGAGCTTGAAAGGGAGTACCACGATGCAGAGTGGGGCGTGCCTGTTTATGATGACCAAGTTCTGTTTGAGTTCATTACTTTAGAAGGTGCTCAAGCAGGTCTGAGTTGGATTACGATCCTGAAAAAGCGAGAAGGGTATCGTGCCGCGTTCGATGATTACGATCTAAACAAGCTAGCTGAGTTGAATGAAGACAACGTGCCGCACATCATTGAAAACTTCGATGTGGTTAAGCACAAGGGTAAGATTGCTTCGGTATACAACAATGCACGAGCAACGCTTGAATTACAGAAAGAGTTCGGCTCTCTTTCTAATGCCTTATGGCAATTTGTTGATAATGAGGTGATCGTGAATCAATGGACCGAGATGTCTCAAGTTCCCGCTTCTACCGAGCAATCTAAAGCGATGAGTAAGTTTTTGAAGAAGAGAGGCTTTAAGTTTGTAGGAGAAACAATCTGTTACGCATTTATGCAAGCAACAGGTATGGTCAATGATCATTTAGTCGGTTGCCCACACAAATAAAGTGTTATTTATTTCAGCGGAACAATCACTTAGAAATTGAAAAATTCATAGCCATTTTTTCATCGCTCTGAGATCTTTAAGTGGATGTGCTTTAAGGTTCAATATTGGCTTTGAAAGCTTCTGGACTATGAGCGGTTTGTATTATGAGCTGAAGTATCTGAATATGAGTATTTTGAGTTATGCTTTAAACAGAAAAAGGCAGGAATATCCTGCCTTTTTTGCATATTAGACCTATCGTCTCAGATTAAATCAGAGCGCTATAACGTTCTAATCCCGCCTCTAGATCAGCAATCAGGTCATCAACATCTTCTAACCCAATATGAACACGTATCAAGGTACCTTCGAAATTAGGATTGGCAACAGTTCTCAAGCTGTCAAAACTGCTTGGTTCGTTAGCTAGAATCAAACTTTCAAATCCACCCCAAGAGTAACCCATACTAAAATGTGTCATTCCATCAAGTAACGCTGTCGTCGCTTTGATATTAGAGTTGTTTAGTACAAAAGAGAACAAGCCATTACCGCCAGTAAAATCTCGTTTGAAGAATTCATGGCCTGGGCAAGACTCAAGAGCAGGGTGACGAACGTGGTTAACTTCAGGACGAGTCTCTAACCATTTTGCGACCTTCAAGCTGCTTTCTGCGTGTTGGCGTAGACGCACATCAAGAGTACGAATGCCGCGAAGCCCTAAATAAGCATCATCAGGTGAGACACATTGCCCCATCAAGTAACTTTGCTCTCTTAGTTGATCCCAGCATTTCTCATTGGCGACTGCCGTACCTAGCATCACATCAGAGTGACCCACGATGTATTTGGTCGCTGCTTGAATCGAGATATCAACACCAAAATCAAACGGTGAGAAGTTCACGCCAGCCGCCCAAGTATTGTCTAGCATAACGATGATGTCATGTTCATGAGCGATACGCGCTAGTGTTGGAATATCCTGCACTTCCATGGTGACAGAGCCTGGAGACTCAGTAAACAGCACCTTAGTGTTTGGCTTGATAAGGTCTTGGATACCTTCACCAATCGTTGGCTCGTAGTAAGTTGTCTCTACCCCCATCTTTTTCATGATGGTGTCACAGAAATCACGAGTAGGTTCGTAGCAGGTGTCAACCATTAAAATATGATCACCTGTTTCTACAAAAGAGAGAATGGCATTAGAAATGGCGGCCGTACCACACGGGTACAGTGCACAACCCGCGCCGCCTTCTACTTCAACCATCGCATCTTGGAAGGCAAAATGAGTGTTGGTTCCACGACGTCCGTAAAAAAGGGTCTTGTTAGCGCGGTTAATCGTAGCTTTACGTTTCTCTTCTACTGAGTTAAATACGACAGTTGAAGCGCGTTGTACTGGTGGGTTAACAACACCATTGGTCCACTTCTTATCACGACCGGCAGTGATAAGTTTAGTGGTTTTGTTCTCGGACATGCTGTGAATTCCTTATCAATCGGTTATGTCCTATTTAAAACATGCCAAGAGTGTTCAAAGCAAGAGCGGAGCGGGGATTTTTGCGCTTTTCTTACGATTTTTAACCTTTCACTCAGTTAACAGTGAAAGGTTAAAAATGATCGATGGGGAAACAACGAGCCATAATCGACTCATTGCTGGAATTATAGGAGTGGGTTGAACAAGTAGAACAGCCTCTCAAAGAAGCGATTACTAAGGTTTCTTTGCTCCCACTGTTCTAACTCTACAGAGTGGGATGAAGCGATATAAGATTTCTGCAGCTCAGACAGTTTTTGCGTGAAATGCACATCATCCACAGCCAGAGTCACTTCAAAGTTGAGCCACAAACTGCGCATGTCGATATTGACGGTTCCGATCAAGCAAAACTCTTCATCGATCACTACCGATTTGGTATGAAGAAGGCCACCGTAAAATTCATAGATCTTCACGCCAGCTTCAAGCAACTCGGTATAAAACGCACGAGAAGCCCATTTAACCATTAGTGAATCGTTATTGTGTGGAATGATCAGTTCTACAGTTACGCCGCGTTGAGCTGTCATCTTAAGTGTTTCGAGTAAGTCAGCACTTGGCACAAAATAAGGTGTAGTAATACGTACAGAATGATTCGCTTGATTGATGGCGATGGTCAGTACTTGTAAGATCAAATATTCCGGCATGCCAGGGCCAGACGGCACTACTTGAACCGGATGATGTGTCATGATTTCTTCAACTGGGCATTCAGGTATATCAGGGAGAATGCGTTCACCAGTCTCAACTTCCCAATCCCAGCCATGAATAGCGGATAACACATTAACGGTTGGCCCAGTCACTCTGACCATTACATCAATCCACTGACCAACGCCTGAGTTTTGTTTGAAGTGAGCCGGGTCAACCATGTTCATTGAACCCGTATAGGCGATGGTTTCATCAATCACGATAATCTTGCGGTGCTGCCTTAAATCGAGGCGTCTTAAGAATATACGCCAAGGGCTCACCTCCAATGCTTGTACAACCTGTACACCCGAGTCTTTCATCATTGCGAGCCAATGGCTTTTGAAAAAGCGTGGGCTACCTGCTGAATCGAGCAAAACTTTAACATCTACGCCACGTTTTGCAGCGCGAATCAGCGCAGAGGCAACCGAATCGGTCAGGCCACCTGGATGCCAAATATAGAAAACCATCTTGATACTGGTTTGTGCATTTTCTATATCTTCGATAATTGCGTGTAGGATCTCGTTTGGTGAAGATTGCAGCGATAGAGTGTTTCCACTGAGTGCAGGGATGCCCATTCGATTGTTACAAAGCTCGTCAATCTTATGGATAGGGGAGCCGACTTTCCCTGGTTGGTGAAGTTGGCAATCATTCAATTGACGGAACCAGTCGCCGAAAGGGGTAAACATACGATGAGCGCGTTCAGCCCTTTTTCTGCCTAGGTTTAGCTCACCAAAAAGGAAGTAACAAGCTACACCAACAATCGGGATAATGTAGATAACCATTAGCCAAGCAAGAGAAACGCTGACAGAGCGTCGTTTTAGTACAACACGAAACGTCACACCGGCAACCAGTACCCAGTACAAAGCGACAGAAGCTAAAGTTAAAAAATGATAAAGCTTATCCACATTGAATACTCGAAAAAAGAGACACTTAGATAGTAATGCTATTTAACGGATATGGGAATTTAAGGATTCAACTATTTACAAAATAGAGCAAAAGATGTAAATAGGTTAAAGTTGTTAAGTTTTGGTCAACTTAAGAAGAAAACGATTGTTTTGTATGAAAAGTCGGCATTTAACCATAAAAATTTACATCTTTAACGAAATTTGTACGGTATGCTCTTCCAATTTTATTCTTAAACTGGTTTACTTGCTAGACAACGAGCGTCAATCAAATCTTTTAGGTGTGTAAATTTATTTATACACCTTCCTTTTAAAGACGCCACCCAAAGCAAAACACAACATCACATAACACAAAAGTTTGGAGTACACGTGGCTACTAGTAATACAACCACAACACCCCGCGATACCTGGGGTTCGAAGTTAGGATTCGTAATGGCTGCAGCGGGTTCTGCTGTTGGCTTAGGTAACATTTGGAAATTCCCATACACAGCAGGCGAAAGTGGCGGTGGTGCATTCGTTGCCATTTACCTGTTTTTTGTAATTTTTATTGGTTTCAGTGTCATGCTGACTGAATTTGCGATTGGCCGTCATACGCAAAAATCAGCAGTAGGTGCATTTAAAACAACTGACCGTCGTTGGACGTTCGCTGGCGTTATCGGCGTATTCAGTGGTCTACTTATCATGGGTTTCTACCCAGTAGTAGGCGGTTGGTCAATCGCATACATCGGTAAAATTGCAGGTGGTCTTCTAGACGCACCAGAAGCAATTGGTGATAGCTTTGGTGGCTTTATCTCAAACCCAGTTCAACCACTAATGTGGATGGGCTTATACCTACTACTTAACGTTGTTATCGTTATGAAGGGTATTTCTGGTGGTATTGAGAAAGCGGGTAAGATTTTGATGCCACTTCTTTTCATCATCCTTATCGTGGTATCTATCAAAGGCATCATGCTTCCGGGCGCGATGGCTGGTCTAGAATTCCTATTCAGCCCTGACTTCTCTAAAGTAGACAGCAATGTAATCCTAGCCGCTCTAGGTCAAGCATTCTTCTCTCTAAGTCTTGGTATGGGTTGTATGATGACATACGGTTCTTACCTTAAGAAGAAAGAGAACCTAGTTCAGACAACAGCAAT
Source organism: Vibrio sp. 10N.222.49.C12 (assembly GCF_041475025.1). NCBI lineage: Bacteria > Pseudomonadati > Pseudomonadota > Gammaproteobacteria > Vibrionales > Vibrionaceae > Vibrio > Vibrio sp. 10N.222.49.C12. The sequence goes on from NZ_JBFRVF010000058.1 coordinate 27,606, forward strand.
GGTAACCGCAATGGATACTGGTGTTGCTATTCTAGCTGGTGTTGCAATGTTCCCTGCAATGTTCGCGTTCGGTATGGAACCTGCAGCGGGCCCTGGTTTAGTATTCGTTGTTGTTCCTCAGCTATTCGCTGAAATGGGCGGCGTAGTTGGTCTTCTATTTGCTCTTATGTTCTTCGTTGGTTTGAGTGTTGCGGCACTAACATCTTCAGTATCTCTACTTGAAGTTGTGGTTTCTTACCTAATCGATGAGAAAGGCATGAAGCGTGTAACAGCGGTACTGTCTGCAAGTGTTGTAATGGCGATTCTATGTATCTTCGCTTCTCTATCACTTGGCGGCTTCGGTCCAACACTGTTTGATACTGGCGCGTTTGACATTTTCGACCTACTAACGGATAAGATTTTCCTAGCGGTTGGCGGTATGTTGGTATGTATCTTCGCTGGTTGGAGACTAAACCGTGCAGACCTAGAGAAAGAAATCACTAACGACGGTGAAGTCTCTTTCCCACTATTTGGTCTATGGTACACACTAGTTAAGTACATCATCCCTGTAGCTATCGCAATCGTTGCGTTCATGGGTATCTCTTCTGGCTTCGATAGCGGTAAAGGTGCAATCATGCTACTAGGTATTGGTATTATTGCTGGCTCTGCGCTTATCTCTAAGAAGCTATAGTTTTAAGAAGCTACAATCGCGAGCTAAAGTAAGTTAAGAAACGGGAGCCAATGGCTCCCGTTTTTTTATTCAAATACTTAATTCTTATCAAAAAATAAAACATTACATTCACTAAAGTTATCCGTCACCTAGCCGATATATTGAATATCAAGAATTTTTGATCGGTATTTAATTTAGGTAGGTGTTGTGTGAAATTGTCAGTGAGAAAGAAACTGTATGCCGGTTTTGGCTCTATATTGGCGGTGCTTGTCACGTTAGTCAGTATTGTATGGATAGAAGTTATTGGCGCTCATAGAAGTGCTGATGAGATCAGAATGGACGATGTACCGGGCACTGTTACCTATCTTGTTCTGATAGATGAAGCTGGAGATGTCTATCGAGATGCTCTGGGTGCAATCACTCTGGTCGATAATGCACTCAATGATTATCGAACCAACAAGAACGAATTTGCTCAAGCTATCGAGCAGGCTAAGCGTTTGGAGAGTAGAGGTTCGGAAGACCACCGCCGTATTCAGCGAATTGAAGACCTGATAGGGCGTTTCACTCAAGAGTTTGAATCAAAGCTTGTGCCGAAGATCAATGATGAAGCTGCGCTACTAGCCAATATTCAACAGCTACGATCTTTGTATGAGAGCAATCTTATCCCTATTGAGAACTTACTGGATCAAGCGTCAGCAAGTGAGCGCGCAGATACAGAACAGTCACTACTGACACTAACCGACACGTTTACTACCATCGAGCGCACTATCATGGTGTTGTCTGCGATTGCTATCGTCTTCGGTTGTGTGATTGCATATATGTTGTCGAGTTCTATTATTAATCGCCTGACTCGTGTTGAACAAGTAGCACGCCGCGTGGCAAATGGTGATTTAACCGCAGGTGACATTACCGATGAGTCTGGTGATGAACTGGCTGATCTTGCTAGTTCGATTAACCAGATGCAGAAGTCGTTAGTGGACTTATTAGGTTCTATCTCTTCTGTGACCCATGAAGTTCAATCTGTTACGGGCGAACTATCTTCTATTAGTCAAGACATCGTAACGGGCGCTTCTGCTCAAGCTGATAAGGCCAACTTAATTGCAACGGCTGCTGAAGAGTTAAGCTTGACCATTTCAGAAGTGGCGCAGCAAGGTACTTCAACTTATGAAGAAGCACGTCGCTCAGAAACCTCTGCAGAAGATGGCCGCAACGTGATTGTTGAGATGGTGGTGAGTATTCAACAAGTGTCGACTCAAATGAGCGATATGTCGTTGCAAATGAATACTCTAGGTTCTCACGGTGAGCAGATTGGTAGCGTTATCAAGGTAATCGAAGACATTGCTGAGCAAACTAACCTGTTAGCTCTTAACGCTGCGATTGAGGCTGCGCGTGCAGGCGAGTTTGGTCGTGGTTTTGCTGTGGTAGCCGATGAAGTGCGAGCGCTAGCAGAAAGAACAACCAAAGCGACACGAGAAGTCTCGGGCATCATTCAATCGATTCAATCGGGCACTCAAGAAGCGGTGACTTACACTCAAGATAACTGTCGTTTAGTTGAGATTGGTGTTGAGCAAAGTTCAGGTGCGGTTTCAGCATTGGAAGCGATTGTTAGCGGAGCGGGCAATGTACAAAGCATGGTTAACTCTATTGCGACTGCAGCAGAAGAGCAGACAGCTGTAACCAAAGAAATTGCAGCGGACATTACGGCAATCAGTGATATCTCTGAGCAATCTTTGCAACTGGCGACTCGAAGCTCTGAAAACACATCAGGCTTGAACGCTAAGGTTGCTGAGCTAGAAGCATTAGTTGGTAAGTTTAAACTGGCGTAAAGCGGTAGCTTGGTTCTATTTACCTATTGGTAATCGAGTAAAGACCACGCACTGATCGCTAGTTGCTGAAAAGAAGCCCAACGATTCAATATTTATTGAGTGAGTTGGGCTTTTTCGTAGCTGGAATCTGGGTTCAGACGAGGTATACTCCACGTTCTACAATGGAGCTAGCCTTTAATGTTCGATATTCTTCTGAACCACTCTGATTTTTTACTTATCAATAAGCACCCTGGAGTCAGCGTCCACAAAGACGATGGCGATACCATGTTGCTTCAAGAAGTTGCTAAGGCAATTGATGAGCCTAAGCTGTATCTCGTTCATCGACTAGATAAAATGACTTCGGGCATTCTGCTGCTGGCAAAAAATGCGTCGGCGGCGAGCGAGCTTTCACAGCTATTTGCAAAGCGTGAAGTAGAGAAATACTACCTTGCGATCGGTTCTAAGAAGCCAAAGAAAAAGCAAGGTTTGATCTCAGGAGACATGGAGCGCTCACGACGCTCAAGTTGGAAACTTCTGACATCCAAAGAGAACCCTGCGATTACTCAGTTTTTATCAGCAACGGCTGAACCCGGTGAGCGTCTGCTGTTATGCAAACCCTATACGGGGCGAACTCACCAGATCCGTGTCGCGATGAAGTCGATCGGCTCAGCCATTGTTGGTGACCCTATTTATAATCCATCGAGTGAGGCTGACAGAGGTTATCTGCATGCCTTCGCGATTCGATTTGCCTATCAATCACAAGCCTACGAATATGTCTGCGATCCAAGAAGCCTAAACTCCTTGGGTGAGAAGTGGCATCAAGAAACCGTGTCGAACGGTTTGGACAGTTGGCTTGAACCTTGGTCATTAACTTGGCCAAAGCTAAACACTAAGTGAGTGAAATAATGGAAGCATCAGCTTTACCTCTGTTTTTTAGTCATATTGAACAGCAACTTAATGAAGTACCAAACGAACTACGCCGTATTTTCCACGGGCGCGGTAAGTTTTGGCCTGGTCTAGAGCAACTGACATGTGACTGGGTTGATGGACAGCTACTGGTTAACGTGTTTAAAGAAGTCGACGATGAATTCTTGTCATCTCTTAAAGCTGGATTGGTTGAACTCACCAACAAAGATATCTGGCAATCAAAGCAGGGCACAAGCATTGTTCTGCAACACCGTTATGCCGATGGTGCGCCTTCAGAGGTTCTATGGGGTGAGTTGAATGACTCTCCGGTTGTGGTTGAGCATGGCCTTAAGTACCAATTAGACATTGGCCGTAATCAGAACTTCGGTTTGTTCCTAGACATGCGTAATGGTCGTCAGTGGGTACAAGATAATGCCAAGGATAAGAACGTTCTTAACCTGTTTGCATACACTTGTGGTTTCTCTGTCGCGGCTATCGCTGGTGGCGCTCGTCAATGCATGAACGTGGACATGTCACGTGGCTCGCTAAACAAAGGTCGCGATAACCACCGTCTGAATGAACACGATATGCGCTCGGTTAACTTCCTTGGCTACGATATCTTTAAGTCGTGGGGGAAAATCAAGAAGGGCGGTCCTTACGAGCTCGTTATCATCGATCCACCTTCGTTCCAAAAAGGCAGCTTTGCTCTAACCAAAGATTACAAAAAAATCTTACGTCGTTTGCCTGAACTTCTAACTGAAGGCGGTGAAGTGATTGCGTGTGTGAACTCACCAGCAGTATCACCAAACTTCCTGATTGAGACGATGGCAGAAGAAGCACCAAGCGTTGAGTTCATTGAGCGTCTGGACAACCCGCCTGAGTTTGTCGATGTCGACCTTGATTCAAGCCTGAAGGTATTGAGGTTTAAAATCACGGCTTCAGCTGAAGCTTGATGTCATGATTTAGCGGGCATTATCCATATTAATATAGAAAACGCCGCTCACAATGAGCGGCGTTTTTATAGGTGCAAGAAACTAACTCATTTATTAACTAGCTTGGTTTTTTAGTGTCTGAAAACCAAAATAAATACGCATGAACGTGGTTAGCCAACAAGCTGCACCAAAGGTGTAAGCGATAACCGCAAAGTGTTGAGGCCAAATACAGAACGCGATGAAACAAGCGATGGTTTCTGTTCCCTCGGTTAACCCCGACATGTAGTACAGAGACTTATGCTTATAGACTGGGTTTTCGATGCCTCGCTTGCCTGCCATAACCGCAAACGCTAAAAAGCTGCTGCCTGTGCCGATAAAGGAGAAGATCAAAAATGCACCGGCAATGGCGTTATGTTCTGGGTTGGCAATGACAAAACCAAAAGGGATCAGCGAGTAGAATAGGAAATCTAGGCTGATATCGAGGAACCCGCCTGCATCACTAATACCTTGGATTCGAGCCAAGGCCCCATCAAGCCCATCACATACTCTATTAAAAACAATGAAGCCTAACGCCCACTCGTATTGCTGAAATGCTAACGCTGGAAATGCTAAACACCCAACCAGAAATCCGAATAACGTGGTTTGATTGGCCGTGATACCCAATTGGTTCAGTAACTTAGCAGACTGATTTAATGGCCACTTAATGACCTTAATGGAGTACTTATCCAGCATGGTTACTTCTCCATGGCCAAGACAGTACTTCTGCCCCTTGAGGTACATCGGCTTCGTCGTGCGTGACCATTAATGTAGGGATATTCGCTTTGGTCAGCTGTTCGAAGACCCAATCGCGAAATTGTGCTCTGAGCTCTTGGTCTAACTTACTGAACGGTTCGTCAAGCAGGGCGAGTTTAGGCTTGGCTAACAACATACGAGTCAAGCTTATTCTTGCGCGTTGACCGCCGGATATTTGATCCGGGAAAGATTCAGCTAAGTGAGTTAGCTCTATGTCTTTTAGTGCAGCCATTGCTTGTTTTTGGCGAGCGGAACCTTTAACAGAGTTCGGTAACGAAAAGGCCAAGTTTTCCCATACTTTGAGGTGCGGAAACAACAAGTCATCTTGAAACAAAATACCGACTTCACGCTGATGTGATGGAAGCTCGTCGAGCTGAATATTGTTCAACACAACGGTGCCAGAGTACGAAAAATCTTCACTTAAGTGACCAGCAATCGCATCCAGTAAGGTCGACTTTCCGCAGCCACTCGGCCCCATCAAAGCCAGTATTTGGCCAGATTCTAATGTGACGTTTAGCGCTGAGAACAGCGAATCTCCATCGGTTTTACGGATGGCGAGGTCGTTGAGGTACAGACTCATTACTTAGGAAACCTTTAAAAGTAAGACGGCGATATCTCAGTTGAAGTCGGCTGACTAATATCGCTAAAGAGAAAAAGAACAGAGGCAATAGGGCCTGCCAAATGGCATAGATTGCTGTCACCCTGCGGTCGAAACCACTGGTAAGTGCAACGGCTTCTGTGGTGATCGTGCTAATACGGCCCGCGCCGAGCATTAATGTTGGAAGGTATTGGGCCAAACTCACGCTGATCCCGACCGCCCAAGCAAAGGCAATCGCAGGAAGCAAGATTGGTAGTTTGATCGAATACCAACTCTGAAATGGCGATTTACCTAGGCTCAGCGAGGCTTTAATCAACCCATCATTGAAGCTTTTCCACGGGCCATCCAAAGACAGATACACGAACGGGAAAGCAAAGAAAACATGCGCCCAAATCACCCAGAACTCATAGGCACTACTGCCGATGTAGAGGGTCGTGACTTGCATACCAAACAACACTGAAAGCTGTGGTATTAGCATTGGAATAGCGATAATGAAGCCCGGAACTTGCCACTTGTATTTGATTCTGTATTCGTGAGCCACCAGCGCAAGCAACAAAGCGACTGAAGCGGCAATCAGACCAATCCATAAGCTTTGACCCACAGTACTCATGATGGTATCCCACTCGAATTCCCAGAAGCGCATGCTGTAGCGGCTCGGCAGTAAATCAGGGAAGCGCCAACGCTGAGCAACGCTCCAAATTACCATTAAAGGAATGATCAGCAGTGAAAGGCTAGCAAGGACAGTGAATACCGTTTTCCCCGGAAGGTTTGCCCCTGTTCTTCCGGAATACTGCCAAGTTCGAAAGTACTTAAGAACCGCCCATTCAACTAAACGCGCCAAGGCGATGATCAACGAAGCTAAACCAAACAAAACGATGGCACCAGCAGCAGCTCGCGGAAGTAGGTTAAGATCCGGATCGTTGAACCATTGCCATACTAAAACGGCAAAGGTCGGCGGGTTGGTTGGGCCTATGATCAAAGCAATATCGACAACCGAGACACTGTAAGCGAGTACCGCCAGCATTGGGAAACGAAGCTTAGTAAACCATTGTGGGAAAATACATTTCCACCAGATCTGAGCGCGGCTGTAACCGAGCGATGCACTGACCTTGGTGATACGCTCTACATCAATTTGCTGAAGTATCGAAATGCTCATCAGCAATAAGAAGGGGACTTCTTTGAGTGCGAGCATAATAATTAAGCCGAACGCGTATGGGTCTTTCACCAATAACGCCAATTCAGAGCTGGTAGCCGATTCGCCGAGCAAGTGATGTACCGCTCTTGCGCCAAGCCCCGTTGGACTAAACAGAAAAGCAAAGCCGATAGCGAAAGCTACATGTGGAATGGCAAGCATTGGCGATAGCGTAAACTCAATCTTTCTCCAAAACTTGTTTCCCCAAGAGGCTTGAAGAATACAAAAGGTCAGGAAGCAGGCTATATAGCTGCTTGCAATTGCTGAACCTAGGCTTAAGCCAATAGAGTGCCAAGCCCCTTCCCATTGAAAGACTTGGCTAAAACCGTTGAGTGTCGGCTCCTCTAAACCAAGGGGCGGGATGAAACTCAGTGACGAAGCCACGACTCCCGCTACCCCAGGAATGGTCGGGATAATGCATACAGCTATAACAACAAAATATAGAGCGCGTAGCATGAAGACTAGTTACCGTATCGCTTAAGCCACTCTTTCTCGAGCGCGTTTTGCCAGCTAGGGTGTGGTTCATCAACCGATTTAAATTGCTGGGTGTTTTTAGCGCTGCCAGTCAGGTATTTGCTGCTCAGAACCGAAGGATCGCCCCAAACATTGAGGTCACCCTTGCGAGACTGTGCTTCCGGGCTCAATAAGAAGTTAATGGTCACTTGAGCACCTGCGATTGTATTGGCATTCCAAGGAATCGCCAGGAAGTGAATGTTAGATAGAGCGCCGCTTTCTAGAGCATAAGCCTTAGTGGTTTCGGCTAAGCGACCACTGGCTTGTGCTGAATAAACAGAGTTTGGATTAAACGTAATCGCGAGATCGATCTGTCCGTCATCCAGAAGTTGGATGCTTTCCGATGTGCCTGCTGGGAATTGTTTGCCACCGCGCCACGCCACTTTATGGAATTTATCTAAGTAAGCCCACAGTGGTGCCGTTACTTCTTGGAAGTTGTCTTCTGAAACCGGCTGAGCCAGTGCAGGGTTATTGTTTGTTAGTTCAATCAATAGAGACTTAATGAAGCTCGTGCCATGAAATTCTGGTGGGCGAGGGTAGCTTAAGCGATTTGGGAAAGCTTGAGCGTAGCTCAACATCTCTGAAAACGATTGTGGCGGGTTGTGTAGTGTCTCTTGATCGTGAATGAACACAAGTTGTCCCACGCCCCACGGTGCTTCCAAGCCTTCTGTCGGCTCTGAGAAATCAACATCAATCGGCAGAGACTTATCGACATACTGCCAATTTGGAAGTGACTCTGTAAATGGCCCAAACAATAGCGCGTTGTCTTTCATCGAACGGAAGTTCTCGCCATTAATCCAGACGATATCGACGCTGCCTTCACTGTTCTTTCCTGCCGCTTTTTCAGCAAGCAGTCGAGTGGTGGTTTCCGCAATATCGGTCACTTTCACATGCTTTAACGTGACACCGTAGTAACTTTGTAATTTCTTGCCTGCCCACTGTAGGTAACGATTGATCTCTTGGCTTCCGCCCCAAGCGTGAAAGTAGACAGTTTCTCCCTCTGCCTGCTGTTCTATTTGGTTCCAGCTGTCGATGGATGTTGCTTCATCAGCATAAATGGTTGCGCTGTATGCAACGGTTGCCATGATTCCTAACGTACTTACTATATTGTTCATAAACTTTTCCATTTGGTAGTGAACGGGCAAGAGCATTGTATTTTCAAACGACCTAGGGCGTGTTGACCCTTCGTGGTTAACGAAAGATCAACATGCCCTAATAGTTATTCTATCTGTTTCTGAAATAAATTCTAATTCAACAGTAAATTCAATCAATTACTTGAGAACAAGCAGGGAGTTCTCGGTTCAGTTTTGTTCGATCTGTAATCACCTCGAAAACTCGACAGACTCTAGGCTTTTGCCATCCTAGCAACAGACCGCTGAACCGTTGAATTTATTGCATCTAAATGAGAGATTTTTGAGGTTTATTGGAGGCTGGTACGAAAAGTCGGCGATGAGTGTCAATTTTGAAGAAGTAGTGAGGGCAAGCTGACAATAAAAAAGGAGCCATCAGGCTCCTTTAATCAGTATTTGGTTTCGATGACGGATTAGTTTACCCAGTCACGAATTGTGTACGTTAGCGTGTGTACATCGTTTTTCAGTACTAGCGTATCGTTTGTTAGCGTTACGTCGCTCCACTCGCTGAGAGTAGCAGAAACCGATTGTTCGATTTCCATCGCAGAGCCGTGACACATTTTCATTGTCATGCCCATTTGCTTGATACGGAATTGACCGTCTTTCAGCTCGCCTTGACCGAAGAAGTTGTTACAACCAGCCATGCCGTTTGCAGTCATCTTTTCGCCGATCTCTAGACGAGGAGCTGCTTGGTCTTCGCTTTTCACAATGTCCTTGCCATCAATTTGCGCAAGTTCCCAATTATGGTGCTGTAGATCGGTTGGTGTTACTTGCATCGCGTTGTCACCTGTTGTTGTGCATGCTGCTAGCATCATAGGTAAAGCGGCTACTGCTAGTAATTTTTTTGAACTAAACTTCATATTATAAGGCTCCAAAGGAAAGAACGAAGTTACCGAATAAGTGTAACTTGATGGGTTCAAAGTATAGTTTACAAAACACTATATGTGTCAGTATAAGGTCATAGTTTAGTATGAATTTCACGAGCTGGGCGACAAATTAATCGCTTATTTTTTAATTAGTAAGCTCGATTTTGATGTGTAAGGAGGCATGGTGGAGCAGTTAGAGTTTTTCCAGGTTCCAAGCCCTTGCGTTGGGGTTTGCTCAAGCGATGATAAAGGCTATTGCAATGGTTGTATGCGCAAGAGAGAAGAGCGCTTTAATTGGATGTCGATGACTCCGTCAGAACAATTGCACGTGATTAAGCTTTGTCGTCAGCGCTATCGGAGAAAGATAATGAAGCAAAAAAACTTGGTTGGTAAGTCGGTCGACGAAGAGGGAAATACAAGTCCCCAAAGAGATCTTTTTGGCTAAAGAGGAAGTATTTAGATTTTATTTAACTCCGAAGTAACTATTACTTTACATAATGGTTGGGGTGTAATATTAAAGTAGGTACCTTTGTACCTGAAGGAGTGGTGTCGGTATGAATAAAAAGAACGTAAAAATCAAAAAAGAGCCAGTCAAAGCACTTGACCGAAAACCGATCGGGGCAAAAGATGACCCTGAAGAGACTCCGCGTGATTGGCATTCGATGTCAGAAGAAGAACGAATGGAAATCCTTTCTCACCTCTCAGACATGCCTTTCCAATAACACCACTGGTTCTTCAGAGCCTTTCTTAAAGCTCAGTTTTCAGAAACAAAAATGTGATTAAACAAACATGTGATTCGCTTTCGTTACACCACGATGGTACGTGCAAAATGTATCATCGGCCTCGGTGGTTTTACTGTGAATCTTAATGTTTGTGATCACTTCTACCGCCCCTGCATCGTAGCAAGCTTGTTCTGCTTTTTTAACGATATCGAGTAATTGGTTGAGTTCACCTTTCATCGTAGTTTCCATCGCACCGACTTGGAAAGGCACATCGGCAGCTTTCACAACTTCAATGGCTTTATCAACCACTTCGAAGTTGTTGCCTTCTTTAACGCGAGGTATCACTTGGAAGGCAACCATCACTTCTTTTTCTCTTTTTAACTCAGACACTTTCTGCTTACTCTAGGATAGGGAATTGTTGCAGATTATAGGTTAATGCGGAGACGAATTCTACAGCGATTATGCTGGTTGGATTACTCTCTTTGTCCTACTTGTTACCCCAGTGGTCACTTACCCAACCACCTATGTGCTCATCAAAATGACTGCCACTGAACCTCTGGTTGCGTTCAACCGAAGTATCACAATCATCTTTATTATCTATTAGGGTTTGTATGTAGTTTGCCATCGGGTCATTGGAACGTTGACGATCTCGGCGAGTTGCCACTTCCTTAATCAGTTGTAATCGATATGTAGAGCTAGCACGTTTCATTTCAATGACCTCCTGTTGTAGACACTAATAGAAAAATCTAGTTGCTAGATATAGGGGCGTCAACGTGATTTAAGAGTATTTTTTTTGAGCAACCAAGAATCAATACGTTGGCATCATAATTCACAAAAGTGTCATTTAAGTTGGCAACTTTAGGGAAGTTTTTGGGTGTGAATTTGTATTTTGTTGCATATAAAAAAGCCCAGTACAAACTGAGCTGACCATTCTATTTCTGGTTACTTAGAGTTATTTCTGGTTACTTAGAGCTATTTGGTTTGCTTTTAAATTGCTTAATGCTTTTCTTTTTAGCTGTTCTTCGATTGGCCATTTTATCTTTAGGTGGACGCTTGCGAGCGGTCGTTTCAGATGCAGGTTTGTCGGTAACCGGGAAACCCTCTAATGGTTGCAGCACTAACGGCTTATTGGTCAAGGTGCGAATCGCATTGAGGTAGTCAGTTTCGCTGTGGCTAACCAGAGAGACCGCGCAGCCAGTACTTCCTGCTCTTGCTGTACGACCAACGCGGTGTACGTAAGTTGCTGAGTGAGAAGGTAATTCGAAGTTAATTACGACAGGTAACTGATCAATATGAATGCCTCTAGCCATCACGTCTGTCGCGATAAGCACACGAGTCTCGCCATTTTTGAAACTTTCTAATGCTTGCTCTCGTTCTTCTTGGCTCTTATTTCCATGTAACGCACTCACACTGATTTTGGCTTTATTCAATCGTTTGGTTAATGCATCGGCATTGTCTTTTGCGCCAATAAATACCAATACTTGCGGCCATGTGTGTTGATTGAGTAGTGCGATGAGCGCTTGAGCTTTACTGCCTTTGTTCACTAAATACAGGGTTTCTTCAATAGCCGCGACCACGCTGTTTTCTTGATGTGTCGTGACCTTAACTGGATTTGAAAGAAGCTCTTCAGCCTGACCTACTAATTCGGGCGGAAGTGTCGCAGAGAACAACAGTGACTGACGTTTGCTCGGTAGTGCTGAAGTAATCGCTTGAACATCTGGCCAAAAGCCCATGTCGATCAGGCGGTCGGCTTCATCAAGAACCAATGATGAACACTGAGCGACATCCAGTTCATCACTTTTGATTAAAGCAAGTAAGCGGCCCGGTGTGGCGATGGCTAATTGTGGTTTAGTCGATAATTGTTGCTGTTGATCATCAGTATTTACGCCGCCCGTTAGCGTTACCAATTTGATATCAAGCGCTGTTGCGATCGGCTCTAAAGATTTGGTCACTTGAGACGCGAGTTCACGTGTCGGGACGATGATAAGCGCTTGCAGTCCATTCACATCATGGTTGATGTTGTTCAGCAAGGGTAAGCCGAACGCCAACGTTTTTCCGCTACCCGTTTGAGCCAACGCAAGTACGTCTTTACCCGCAATAATTGATGGAATTACCGCTTGTTGTATCTCAGTCGGTTTGTCGAATTGAGAAGGGATCGCTGTGACGGTTTTTGCGTTAAGGGTGAGGTTATCAAATGACATAAATGAACCAAGTATCAAAATGGAGGTGGAGTCTAACAGGGCTATAAATGTTAGAGAATGAGTTTTGCTGCGTTACAGGATAAACGGGTGAATTATACACGTTAAATTTAAGCGTTATCCATACAACTGAACTAAGGCAAGCGAGCTAAGCTAATTAAACGTTGGGCATATTGTAATGGTATTGAATGGACGTACAATACCCGCCCTAAAACGATCAAGTATGATTAGGAAGCTTTAAGGAAATGAGAGCGAAATGAGTTGGGAAAGTATCTGGCTGTTTATTATCATCGTGTTTTTTATTGCCATTATTCCAGGCCCAAATGCTCTGTTGGTATTGAGCACGGCTCTAACCCAAAGAAAGCTGTTTGCGTTTATTAACGTGTTGGGTGTGTCATGCGGGTTCTTTTTTCATGCGTTTGTTTCTGCGAATGGCATGAGCTTACTGTTATCTCAGACCCCAATGGCGTTTGAAGGTCTTAAGTGGCTGGGCGTCTTGTACTTAATCTGGCTTGGTTGTAATCACTTTCGAGCGGCATTGCGAGCTCAAGAGGGCGTGCTTGCTGTGGTGAGCGCATCGGGAAGTAAGCTATATCATCAGTTTTTCAAAGGGCTTCTCACTAATCTACTGAATCCTAAAATTGTCCTGTTTTATCTTTCTATATTCCCTCAATTTGTTTCAACAGATGCGATTGTGACAGACAGTTTGATACTTGGTGCAATTCAAGTGTCAGTGGTGTCGATGTGGTTCTTAGTTGTGATCTTAATGGCGGATACCTTTAAGCGCTTGTTAGTTCAAAAGCGCACCTCGCAAATGGTGAACATTGTGTGTGGGATTCTATTCGTGGGCTTCAGCATTCAGTTGGCATTGTTTCAGCTTTAGGGTGCGATGCGAAGAATTGGGTTTTTAGCTATTGGTTCAGTTCATTTCCGGCTTAGTTCTCGTTTCCATCTTAGTTTTCATTTCCGATTCAGTTCTCATTTTTTACTGAATGCTAAGCAATCAGTGTTTCTCTGTATAAATCTCTAAAGCATTAGCTCGGGAAGTCGATATAATTATTAGCTATCAATTTGGTGAATGTGTTTATTTGAGACCAATTGAAGCTACAGCCTATTGCTTGACCGAAATAACAGAGACAGGGAGTCACCAATGCGTGAAGATTCATTCACCCAGAAACGCAAATATTACCGCTTAAAGTACCCTCAAAAGGCTCGTCCGGTGATGCGAATTAAGGATGAGCTTTTTCATGTCAGCGAAGTTTCTGAAAAGGGTGTACGCCTGATGATGCGTAACATCATTCCGGTTTATCGTGGCTTTTCAATGGCCGGCACCTTGAGGTTGCATGACAACAACAGTATCGATATTAGCGGTGCTGTATTGCGACAAGAAGGTGACGAAGTGATCGTTCAGTTATCACAAGGTCCGAGCTTCAAAGATATGGTGTCTGAACAACGCCACATTAGGCAAAGATACCCAGTATTTTTTGCTAGCCTCAGAGTGGCATAGAAAGCTTTTAAAGTTAGATTCACTCATCCAAGCCGATATTAAAAAGCCCAGCACTTTCACAAGTGCTGGGCTTTGTTCTATCTATAGCCCAGATTCTTATAAACCAAAGGCGATACAGGTAAAGCTAATGAGCTTAGTTGGCCTTATAGCTCGTCTACTGTAGCCCAAACTGCGGCTAGCATATCGTGACCAAACGCGACACTTCGTTCTGGAGACCAGCCGTAAAGTTCGTCAGCGTGACTGATGTGATCTTTAAATGGCATCTCGACGGTGTAAGCCAAACACTTGAATTGCTCACCAATCCAGTTTGTGCCAACTGTCATGTTTGCTTTGCCTGGTTCGTCTTTATCGTAACCAAATTCATCTTGGAACTCTGGCGTGATAGTGAGCAGTGCTTGCTTGAAGTGGCTCTCTAGCTTCGCGATGCGCTCGTTGTAAGAAGGTGTGCCTTCGCTACCTGCTACAAAGTTATATGGAATCGCTTCGTCGCCGTGAATATCTAGACACAGGTCAACGCCCGTTTCCAGCATACGCTCGCGAACAAGGAATACCTCTGGGCTGCGTTCCATAGAAGGTGATTGCCATTCGCGGTTCAGGTTTACGCCAATCGCGTTAGTACGCAGGTGACCGCGGATGCTGCCATCTGGGTTCATGTTTGGTACAACGCGGAACACAACGCTGTCTAGAAGAGAGCGACCGACCGTATCTGTTTCATCAAGCAGGCGTTGTAGCAGACCTTCGATTAGCCATTCAGCCATCGTCTCGCCTGGATGTTGGCGACCGATAACCCAGATATTTTTCTTCTCTTCACTTGGCTCGCCGATAGTTAGCAAAGTGATGTCGTTGTTGTCTAGCGTCTGACCTAGAGTTTCAAGCTTACAAGCTGGGTGCGTTTGAGCACTGTGCAGAAGATCTTGGTGACGATCGTATGAGTACGGTGCGAAATACGCGAAGTACATTGAATCGTGTTCAGGGATGATATCAAAGCTTAATGTATCGCCATCGAACTGAGATGGGATACGGAACCACTCTTCACGGTCGTAGGATGCAACCACATCGTAATCTTTCCAGCCTTCAGGGTAGGCAGATGTTGCCAATTGACCGATTTCAAAGTGGTGAGCTTGTTGAGCCTCACTTTCTAAGCGGAAGTGAAACCACTGAGAGATTTCAGTTTGGTAGTCTGCTGGGATAGTCAGTTGAATGTTTTGTGGTGAATCTGCTGAAACGACGTGAATGTTGCCGCTTTCGAAATTGCTGAAAATTTTCATTGTAATTTTTATCTCGTAGTTGAGTTGCCGTAAGACTAGCACACTTTTTTTCGAGCAAACCACTAACTAAATCGTAATGAGATGTTATTTCAACTATCTACTTTTTAGTTCTCTACTTTGAGCAGTACTTCCTATCTATCGACGCTGACAAGTTGTACACCCACGACAGGCTGAACGTGTGTGGCGATCTAACTTGCTGCGTTGAACCTTACAATAAGCGTTTTTCAGCGCTCTTCTTCCTGAGAACCAATCATCGGGTTTTGACAGGATCAGATAACCATTAAAGCGTTTCATAAGCTCGACTCTATTTTGGTTGATGAACTTGCTATCAAACCCAATTTCGAAGTAATCAAGCGCTTGTTCAATCGAGGTGAAACTCGCCATTTTTTGTTGGAATTCTGTTTGGTTCATTGAGTGAGGAGTTTATGAAAAATAGATAGCCAATATTGTAATAGATTTACAATTTACTTCTTTGACTTAGAAAGCCGTTTTGTCTCGTTGATGTTGGATTAATCAATAATGAATATTTAACCGCTGCCTCTTATTTGGTGGGTGATTGTATTTGGTGGGGAATAATTTCGTGAAGTGACCTTGGGTTCTCATAAAGGTTCAATTTTTGTTCCTCAGAATGCGATTTATGATCCAAATCAAACTGATCTACCCCTAAAGTACTATTCTGATCTTAATTGTAACCAATTGTTGAAGATGATTAAGAATTATGACAATAAAAAAACGTTATATCGCACTAATAGCGGCGGTTGGTATAGGTATTGGCTGGTTAACCTTAGGGGGAACTGCAGCCGTTATGCACTATACATCGAGCACTGAGTTTTGTGTTTCTTGCCACACAATGGAAGCACCCCACAAAGAATACCAAGGTTCTGTACACTTCAGTAACGCAAAAGGCATTCGAGCTGAATGTGCCGATTGCCACATTCCAACTGATCCGATTGACTACGTGATCACCAAAGTAAGAGCGTCCAAAGACATCTACCACGAATTTATTTCAGGTAAGATAGACACGCCTGAGAAATATGAAGCACACCGTGAAGAGATGGCTGAGGCAGTTTGGGCTCAATTCCGCGAGAATGACTCAGCGACTTGTCGCTCTTGTCACGAATTCGATGCAATGGAAGAGTTCGAGCAATCTCGTGATGCAGCAAAAATGCATGCTTATGGTCGTGAAAATAACCAAACGTGTATCGACTGTCATAAAGGCGTCGCGCACTTTGCCCCAGAAGCTCAACTAGACAGCAAAGCCTTCGAGACCTTGATTGCCTTTACTCAAAATACGCCAGTTGATGCGAAAGTGGTTTACCCAGTAACCGACATCGCAATGGGCGAATTTGGTAACCTAAATCCAACAGCAAAACTAGAAGTGGTTAAAGCTGAAGGCGACAACCGTACTGTGACTTTGAATGCATTCCAAATGAAAGGCGCAGAGCAAGTGCTTTACTTCGGTGAAGGTCAACGTGCAATCGTTGCGACACTAACTGATAAAGGTCAAGAAGCACTGACTACTGGTGAATACGAAGCCGATGCTTATGGTAACGAGTGGCGTTCAGTTGCGCTAACGGGTGATATCACTTCTCCAGTTGTCGATAAACTAGACCCAATCTGGTCTTACGCAGAAGAGTTGGACAACGTTTACTGTGCAACGTGTCACGCGAAAATTCCTTCAAACCACTTCACTGTGAATGCTTGGGGACCTGTTGCGAAAAGTATGGGCGACCGTACAGACATTTCTGAGCAAAACCTTGAGCTGCTGACTAAGTACTTCCAAAACCACGCGAAAGACGTTGTTGGTCACTAAAGAGAATTAGAAGGATAAAATTATGACTAATATGACACGTCGTGGATTTATGAAAGGCACAGGTATTACAGCTGGTGCGTTGGCATTCACATCTTTGACGCCGATGAGCGCAATTGCTTCGGACAAACGTGGTTCTGGTGTTCTAACATCAGGTCGTATGGGACCAATGCTGTGTGAAGTGAAAGATGGCAAGTTAGTGTCGACGACGAATGCACTGGCACAAACGGTTCCAAATAGCCTGCAGACCACAGGCCCTGATCAAGTACACACCAAAGCGCGTGTTAAGTACCCTATGGTTCGTAAAGGCTACTTGGCTAACCCATCTGCACCTGAAGGTGTACGTGGTAGTGATGAATTTGTTCGTATCTCTTGGGATGAAGTGTACAAATTGATTCACCAACAACACTCACGTATTCGTCAAGAGCACGGTGCGGAATCTGTATTCGCAGGCTCTTATGGCTGGCGTTCAAGTGGTGTTCTGCACAAAGCACAAACGCTTCTACAACGTTACATGAGCATGGCTGGTGGTTACTCTGGTCACTTAGGTGATTACTCAACAGGTGCTGCGCAAGTTATCATGCCGCACGTTGTGGGTTCGATTGAGGTGTATGAACAGCAGACGACTTACCCAGTTATCCTTGAGCACAGTGATGTGGTGGTACTTTGGGGCCTAAACCCAATTAACACCTTGAAGATCGCTTGGAGCTCAACCGACTGTGCAGGTCTTGAGTTCTTCCACCAGTTGAAGAAGTCGGGCAAGACAGTGATTGCGATTGACCCAATGCGCTCTGAGACTATCGAGTTTTTTGGTGACAACGCAGAGTGGATTGCTCCTCACCCAATGACTGACGTAGCCATGATGATGGGTATCGCACACACGTTAGTGAAACAGGGCAAGCACGATAAAGAATTCTTGGGTAAATACACAACAGGTTACGACGTATTCGAAGCTTACTTGATGGGTAAGGAAGACGGCGTAGAAAAATCTGCTGAGTGGGCGTCTGAGATCTGTGGTGTGCCAGTGAAGCAGCTTGAGCTACTTGCGGATATCTTCAGTAAGAACCGTACTATGCTGATGTCTGGCTGGGGTATGCAGCGTCAACAATACGGTGAACAACGTCACTGGATGTTGGTTACGCTAGCGACAATGCTAGGTCAAGTTGGCTTGCCTGGTGGTGGTTTCGGTCTTTCTTACCACTACTCAAACGGTGGTAACCCTGCTCGTGATGCAGGCGTACTTCCTGCGATTTCAGCGTCACTTGGCGGTGGTTCTTCGGCGGGTAACGATTGGGCTGTTTCAGGATCTGTGAACGCATTCCCTGTAGCGCGTATTGTTGAAGCGCTAGAAAACCCGGGTTCAAGCTACCATCACAATGGTCACAACCTAACGTTCCCAGAGATCAAAATGATCTGGTGGGCAGGCGGTGCGAACTTTACTCACCACCAAGATACCAACCGCTTGATCAAAGCTTGGCAAAAGCCTGAGCTGATTGTTATCTCAGAACCTTACTGGACAGCAGCAGCTAAGCACGCGGATATTGTTCTGCCAATTACTACATCGTTTGAACGTAATGATATGACGATGACGGGTGACTACAGTAACCAACACTTAGTGCCAATGAAGAAAGTGGTTGAGCCACAAGGTGAAGCTCGTAACGATTTCGATGTATTTGCGGACATGTCTGAGTTACTTGCTCCGGGTGGTCGTGATGTGTACACCGAAGGCAAGACCGAGATGGAATGGCTGTATGGTTTCTACAAAACCGCACAGCAAGGTGGTCGTGGTCAGCGTATCGTAATGCCTAACTTCAGCAAGTTCTGGGAAGATAATCAGTTGATCGAGATGAAGTGGAACGAGAAGAACGCACAGTTTGTTCGTTACGCTGATTTTCGTGAGAACCCAATCATGAACCCACTAGGTACACCAAGTGGCAAGTTCGAGATATTCTCAAGAACCATTGAAGGTTACCAACTAGATGATTGCCCTGCACACCCAACTTGGTTAGAACCAACAGAGTACACAGGCAACGCTAAAGATGGCGAACTGCAACTGATGACAGCGCACGCCGCGCACCGTCTGCATAGCCAGTTCAACTACGCGAAGATCCGCGAAGAGTATGCGATTGCAGACCGTGAGCCGATTTCAATTCACCCTGAAGATGCGAAAGCTCGAGGCATTAAAACGGGTGACTTGGTTCGTGCACACAATGGTCGTGGCCAAGTATTGGTTGGTGCATTAGTGACTGATGGCATCAAACAAGGCTCAGTATGTATCCATGAAGGCGGTTGGCCAGATTTAGATAAAGATACAGGCCTATGTAAAAACGGCGGCTGTAACGTACTTACGTTGGATATTCCGACCTCTCGTTTGGCAAATGGTTGTGCAGCGAACTCTGCGCTTGTGAAAATTGAAAAATACACAGGCCCAGTATTAGAACTGACGGCATTTGATCCACCTAAAAATGGCTAATCTTTAACGAGAAATAGCTAATCGAATGAAGCCAGCCTAACCGCTGGCTTTTTTATGATCTTTTTTGCGATGGAAAGACTATTACTGAATGTCGAGTAGACAACTCATAATAATCAATGACATCAAAGAAAGAGAGAAGCCCATGAATCGGATCAACCCAAAGAAGTTATTTCGTAGCAAATGGACAGCCGTTAATCCTGTGAAGAGAGAAAAGCACTTTATGGTCACAGAAGTAGAATTTGATGAAGGGGAGGTCGTGCGCTGCATGATAGAGGCGGTAATGACCAAACGAGAAGAAGACATCAACTGGCGGGATCTCACCGACAAGGATCATTGGCTTCCCGGTTGGAAATAAGGATAGGAAGCAGGGAGCAGTCGGTCACCTCTACTTATTTCTAATTACCCGCTGCTGCACGCCCTTGCCAGTATTTAAGGCCTTCTAAGACACCCTCAGCATGTGTTGCTCTACTCGTGTATACGTTGTCTCTATCCGATAGGTGAGCAACCTCTGGGTAATGGTTAGCAACCAGTATCGAGTTTACGCCTTCAATGGTGAGCATTGAGGTGTCGTTAGCTGAGTCACCTGCGACGCACACTTCTGCAACGCTCAAATCGTGTTGTTCGAGTAGGTGGTAAATCGCAGTCGCCTTGTTAACGCCTTTTGGTGTGATATCTAAGTACCAATCATGAGAGTAAGTCAGGTGAACATCTAATCCGTGCATCTCCAAGCTAGATTCAATCAGTTCGTGTTGAGGCTCAGACAGCTTACCTTCAAACGTCATCTTGTAATCACCTTGATGATTCTCTATACGCTCGCCCATAAAGTCGAGTGGTGCGAGTGCGGACTCTACTTTTGACTTATTCCATGAAGCCTCGAGTTGTTGGTGCCAGATATGGTCGGGCTTTTGAGAATGGTTATGATGAATCCTGGTGCCAACATCGCTGATAATACTGTGTGGTTCCGGGTAGTTGTTTGATGCTAAGCCGTCTTGAATAGAGGGTAACGTTCTTCCTGTTGCGATGATAAAGCGGATATCAGGTTGCTCGGTAAGGTAATCGAAGAATTGGTTAACCCCATGAGAAGAGCCTCCATCCAGCGTTCCGTCAAAGTCACACACCAGCATTTTTATCATTCGAATTCCTTGTCTTTTTCTCTCATTCATCGCGGGGAAAGGTTTATTTCTTTTATAAAGAATGGCTCAGCAGTGAGCACTCTACAAGTTGAATTCCAGCTTAGGTAATCGCCAATTGAGAGTTTGCAGCAAGTATCACAGTTGGTGTGATGTATTAAAATTCTTGGTCTAAAAGGTTGATTTCAACTCGCTGACTTTAGCCGGTTGAGCTTTGGTTTTTAGGTAGAGATTGAGAGTAGATCTTATCCTTGTTGCCGAGCGAACTTTCGCCTCGGAAACATCATGAAAGCTTAATAAATAGTTCGTATTCGAATTATTTGCACACGAACTAATTGTGGCTTTTGTTGGTTCATTCAGCCTATTAATTACTCTAATGTAAAATTAATATTCAATAATCTACGGCTAAGTAATACATAATATTGGTCGCGCGCCAGTCTAATTTATACCTTTATTTATCAGTGACTTGCTTTGCTCTTGCTTGTTTTTTTGGTCTTGTTGTCACTAGTCTGGTTTCGGTCTTCTGCCTTGTTTTACCGAACGAAGCTCCTTGATTTAAATATGCTAATTACTTAGAGTTCTAATTGTTTTTCGGGTTTAAATAACCATTATTAAGTTTAAATAACTGAGAAAGGATTAGATTACATGGATCCCATACTGGAAGTTAAGGGACTGTACAAGGTGTTTGGTGAAGACACCGACCGTGCTTTTACAATGATTAATGAAGGCGCAAATAAAGATAAAGTTTTCGAAGAAACAGGGCTAACGATCGGCGTTAACGATGTTTCTCTTAGTATCCAAGAAGGCGAGATTTTCGTCATAATGGGACTGTCAGGATCTGGCAAATCAACCCTAGTACGCCTTCTTAACCGCTTGATCGAACCAACCAAAGGCAATGTGCTTCTTCGAGGCAAAGACATTGCCCACATCTCAGAAGATGAACTCCGCGAAGTTCGCCGCAACAACATCTCGATGGTTTTCCAAAATTTCGCTTTGATGCCGCATATGACGGTCATCGAGAATGCCGCATTTGGTCTAGAGCTTGCGGGTGTTGAAGTTGAGCAACGAAAGCAGTCAGCACTTGAAGCACTAGAACGTGTAGGTCTTGGCGCATATTCAGAGTCTTACCCAGATGAACTATCTGGTGGTATGAAGCAGCGTGTTGGTTTGGCTCGTGCACTAGCATGTGACCCAGATATTTTGTTGATGGATGAAGCGTTCTCGGCGCTCGATCCTTTGATTCGTACTGAAATGCAAGATGAGCTTATTCGCCTTCAAAATGACGATAAAAGAACCATTGTTTTTATCTCGCATGATTTGGATGAAGCGATGCGTATCGGTGACCGAATTGCGATTATGCAAAATGGCGAGGTGGTTCAAGTAGGTACTCCAGACGATATTCTTAATAACCCAGCCAACGATTATGTCGAAGCTTTCTTCCGCGGTGTGAACGTAGCAAGCGTACTTACTGTGAAAGACATTGCGCGTAAGAAGCCAGCTGCGGTATTTAAAAAATCAGAACACGATGGTCCAGCGTCCGCTCTACAAATTTTGATGGATAACGACCGCGAATACTGCATCGTAGTTGAGAAGAGCAGCCGTTACTCCGGCATTGTCTCTATTGACTCGCTTCGTAAAGCTCACAAAGAGAACAAATCACTCGTCAGCGCGCAGCTCGATGATGGATTAACGCTGAACCCTGATTTACCAATCAATGATGTGCTTGGCCTAGTTGGTGGTGTGCCTTACTCAGTGCCTGTTGTGGATGAGCAAGGTAATTACTTTGGCGTGGTGACTAAGTCACGACTGTTACAAACATTGGATAAGGGGTAGATCATGTCGTCTGAACAAACAAATAATGACCCATGGTCTCAATCGGCTCCTGCAGCTCAACCTGCAAGTGATCCTTGGGGTCAAGCCGCTGACACTTCACCATCGGCAGATTGGCTAAGCAGTGAAACCGTAGAAACCATTCCTTTTGATCCTCTTAATCCTTTTGCAGAGGCAGTTTTGCCTGTTGATACTTGGGTTGAGTCTGGATTGAATTGGCTAGTTGAACACGGACGACCATTGTTTCAAGCAATTCGTGTACCTATCGATTTCATTCTAAGTTCATTTGAAACGGCGTTGGTGTCTACGCCAGCACCATTCATGTTGATCATCTTGTTTCTAGTGGCATGGCAGTTTTCAAACTTGAAGCTTGGCGTTGCAACGGCCGTATCTTTGACTTTCATTGGCTTGATTGGCGCTTGGTCTGAAGCAATGACCACATTGTCACTGGTCATGACATCCGTATTCTTCTGCCTATTGATTGGCTTACCCATGGGGATATGGCTCGCTCGAAGTAACACGGCGGCTAAATTCGTGCGCCCAATTTGGGATGCTATGCAAACCACACCAGCCTTCGTTTATTTAGTACCGATCGTAATGTTGTTTGGTATCGGTAACGTTCCGGGTGTAGTAGTGACCATCATATTCGCACTTCCTCCTGTTGTGCGTTTGACCATCTTGGGTATTCAGCAAGTACCGGAAGAATTGATCGAAGCGGGTCACTCATTCGGTGCA
The DNA here is from genome assembly GCF_041475025.1 of Vibrio sp. 10N.222.49.C12. Classification (NCBI taxonomy): domain Bacteria; kingdom Pseudomonadati; phylum Pseudomonadota; class Gammaproteobacteria; order Vibrionales; family Vibrionaceae; genus Vibrio; species Vibrio sp. 10N.222.49.C12. The sequence continues at coordinate 50,662 of NZ_JBFRVF010000058.1, forward strand.
AGCAAAAAGCAGATGCTTTACCGAATTCAACTGCCACTTGCATTACCAACTATCATGGCGGGCGTGAACCAAACACTGATGTTGTCGTTATCGATGGTGGTTATCGCATCAATGATTGCGGTAGGTGGTTTAGGTCAAATGGTACTGAGAGGTATTGGCCGTTTGGATATGGGACTGGCCGCTGTTGGTGGTTTAGGCATCGTTATCTTAGCCATCTTATTAGACAGAATCACCCAAGTACTGGGTGTCAATGCTGGTAATACAAAATTACGCTGGTATCGCATGGGACCTGTTTCCCTTGTACTGAATGTACTTAATCGCGGTAACAAATCAGAACTTCAATTAAGGAAAAACACCAATGAATAATTCATGGAAGAGTAAACTCGCAGTAAGCATCGTTTCTACATTAGCGGTATCGACTAACGTGTGGGCAGCAAGCCTACCGGGTGATGGCGTATCAGTTCAGCCTGTTCAATCTTCTGTAGCGGAAGAGACATTCCAAACATTGATCGTTAACCGTGCTCTAGAAGAACTGGGTTATGACGTGAAATCAACTCAAGAAGTGGACTACAACGTAGGCTACACCTCGATTGCAAAGGGTGACGCAACGTTCCTAAGGCTTTGTTTCCTAATTG
>NZ_JBFRVF010000059.1:0-8166 GCF_041475025.1 Vibrio sp. 10N.222.49.C12
GCCTCCTCCTACTCGATTTCTATGTCCCGTCCTGAAATGTGTTTACACATTGAGGACGAGAAACTAACGATATGCGTCGTTAGATTTAATTGGTTATTTTGAACCGCACTTAATAGTGTGGAGGTGGCGTCTCTTCTGATGCGTCAGCTAGATTAGAGCCATCCATATTTTTTACTTTGCCAACCACGAACTTCATCTGATCTTGCATTCTCGTGATTAACATTTGTTGTTGGCTAAGCGCTTCATTGAGTTCTTCAATGGTCTGTTCTTGGAAAGCTAGCTGACACTCTAGGTCATTTACGCGGCTTTCTAGTTGTTCAACTCGCTTTTCTGTCATCGTTCTTAATCCACATTCCAAGCTTGGGCAATGCCCGCAGAGGTGCCCGATATCACACGGTTCTTATCATCAAAGGCTGCATCATACACTACCGCACGAGGAGGGCGAGCATCTTTTAGTGGCTCAGCATCGTGGCGAGAAATTCGTTTGCCATCCTGAGTATTCCACACACTCACTTGGCTGGATGGCGTGCCCGTCACCAACATGCTGCCGTCATCAGAAAAACGAGCACTCGAAAAAATCAATTGTCGAGACCAGCTTTGCAATTGCGCTTGAGGTTCGCCCGTTTCAAGATCCCAAATCATCGCTTGATTGCCGCCATCAGAGGTAAAAGCCAGTTCACCATCGCGTTGTAGCGCGACTCGTACTACTCTTTGTTCATGCTCAAAGGTGCGCAACACCAAGCCCGACTCGGTATCCCAAAGGTAAGCTTTGTAGTCGTTGCCGCCTGATAATGCGTAGCGGCCATTAGAAGAGAGGGAGACTGAATTCACTTTTTCTCGGTGAGCAAGGAACTCCAGACGGCGTCCGGTGACTAAGTCCACATAGATGGCTTTGCCATTAGACAGGCCAAGCAATACTTTTTCACCATTGCTAGAGATATCGACATCGCGAATCAAGCCGTCGGAGATAGACCAAAGCCCTTGTGCTTGAGTCCAAGAGAGGTCCCAAACGGCGAAGTTCATCTGGCTTGCGGTAATGGCAAAGCGGCCATTGTCCGAGATACGGATACGCGATACTTGGTTTTCTAATTGATCTTGTGGGCCGAGTTGAGCTAACTCTTTGTTTTCGGCAAGGTCCCAAAGCAATAGTTGTTTTTTCTGAGAGTAGAGCAGGGCGAAGCGTCCATCTCTGCTAAGGGCAAAGCTGGTGGCACCATTGGGTTCAATTTCCCAACGCTGCTCATCATCTTGGAAGAAAAAGCAACCATTTAACAAGGTGATGACAATTGTACATAGCAATGAGTGGAAAAATATTCGAATCACATCTAATAATCCGGTTTGTGTCGAAAGACATATGACTAGTATATTGTTATAACTAACGTATTCACACCAATCTAATCATTAGATTTGTGCACAATAACCAATGGCTTGGCCATTAATTGGAGAATTCAATGAAATCAGTTTTAAAAGTATCACTGCTTGCCGCAACGGTTATGCTAGCAGTTGGTTGTCAGAAAGAAGAACCAAAGGCAGAAGCTCCACAGGTTGAAGAAGTTAAAGTTGAAGCAGTAAACTTTAAAACAGAAGATGACAAAGCGGCATACGCAATCGGCGTATCTTTCGCTAACTACCTAAGCACAAGCATTGATAAGCCAAGCGAGCTAGGTATTAACCTAGACAAAGATATGGTTCTTCAAGGTATCGAAGACGTATTCGCAGAGAAAACTGCACTGAACGAAGAAGAAACTCGCGCAGCTCTTGAAGCTCTAGACAAGCGTGTTGCTGAAACTATGCAAGCACAAGCGGCAGAGAAATCAGCTGAAACTAAGAAAGCAGGTGATGACTTCCGCGCTGAGTTCGCAAAGACTGAAGGCGTAGAGCAAACTGAATCTGGCCTACTTTACCAAGTAATGACAGCTGGCGAAGGCGCTTCTCCAAAAGACACTGATACTGTTCAAGTTCACTACAAAGGTACGCTAACAGACGGTACTCAGTTCGACAGCTCTTACGACCGTGGTGAACCAGCAACATTCCCACTTAACCGCGTAATCCCAGGCTGGACTGAAGGCGTACAACTGATGCAAGTTGGTTCTAAGTACAAGTTCGTTATCCCGCCAGAGCTAGCATACGGTGAGCAAGACACACCGACTATCCCTGCTAACTCAACGCTAGTATTCGAAGTAGAACTACTAAACATCGATAACGCTGAAGCAGCTCCTGCACAGTAATATCGGTTAAAAGCCTCGTACTAAAATACGTTGATTGAATAAAAAGCCTAACTTTGAGTTAGGCTTTTTTATGATTTGAAGATGAGTATTTGATTTTTAAACTTGTTCTAAATCACTAGTTGCAATGTTAGCTAGGTGTGCAATTAAAATTTTCTGATAAACTTACATAAATTTGTTGATTTTTCACACGAAGGTAAGGAATAAGTGACTACTACAGAAACAGTCAATGCAGATGTGTTACTTGAAATGGAATCAGTCCACGTTATGCCATTCAGTGAACACGATAAAATCATTCTAAGATCTTATGAGGCCGTTGTTGACGGTATTGCGAGCCTTATTGGTCCGTTTTGTGAAATCGTTTTGCACTCTTTAGAAGACCTCAATACTTCTGCGATTAAAATTGCCAACGGCGAAAATACAGGTCGTCAGGTTGGCTCGCCGATCACCGATCTTGCATTGAAGATGCTAAAAGATATTGAAGGTTCTAAGCGTAACTTCTCACGTTCATACTTCACTCGCGCTAAAGGCGGAGTGTTGATGAAGTCGATCACGGTTGCTATCCGCAACGGTGAAGACCGAGTGATTGGCCTACTGTGTATTAACGTGAATCTAGACGCGCCATTCTCACAAGTGCTGCAATCGTTCATGCCTACACAAGACGCAGACGAAGCCGCATCATCGGTTAACTTCGCTAGTGACGTTGAAGAACTTGTCGACCAAACGGTTGAACGCACCATTGAAGAAATTAACGCTGACAAATCGGTATCGAACAATACTAAGAACCGTCAGATCGTGATGGAGCTGTACGACAAAGGTATTTTCGATATTAAAGACGCGATCAACCGCGTTGCTGAGCGACTGAACATCTCTAAGCACACCGTGTACCTATACATCCGCCAACGTAAAACAGAGGATGAAGAGGGTTGCTAAGCTATACACTCCTAGTGAATGGGCCAGTCTATGGCTCACAGTCAGCAAGAAGTGCCTACCAGTTTGCCGTGGCTCTGATTAAACAGGGCCACAAACTTCACAGTGTGTTCTTCTATCAAGATGGCGTCAGTAACGGCTCAGACCTTACCGTACCGGCTAACGATGAATTTGATTTAGCTTCTGCTTGGCAAAAGCTGGCTGATGAACACGATGTTAGCCTTGAAACCTGTGTGGCAGCTGCGCTAAGACGCGGAGTGATTAGCTCTGAAGAAGCAGAGCAACATCAACTAAGTGCCTCTAACCTAGCCACTGGATTTACTCAAGCCGGATTAGGAAGCTTATCGGAAGCGCTACTAACGCAAGATAGGGTTGTGCAGTTTTGAGAAAGTTAGCCTTTATATTTAACAGTTTCCCTCATACGACCGCTGCGGGTAGAGAAGGGTTAGACGCCCTGCTTGCTGCGTCCGCATATAGTGAAGACATTGCCGTGTTCTTTGTTGGCGATGGCGTGACACAGCTTCTCAAAGCGCAGCAGCCCGACGAAACACTATCGCGTGACTACATCTCTGCATTCAAACTTATGGACCTGTACGACATCGAACAGGTGTATGTGTGTCAGCGTAGTCTGAGTCAGTTTGGTCTTTCAGCAGACAACCTGCTGATCGATGTGACCACCGTTGAAGCCGACGAGTTAACGCAGAAGTTAGCTCAGTGCCAACAGATACTGACTTTCTAGGGGACGCTATGCTTCATATTGTAAAATCAGTCGACAAACTTAAACTCGCATTGACCTATTCTCAGCCACAAGATCAGTATCTTTTGGTGGAAGATGTGGTGTATGTTTGCCTTCCCAATCATGAGTTATTCACTCAAATCTGCGCAGTAGAGCAGGTGTCGGTGTTAAAACCAGATCTCGATAGCCGAGGTTTACAACTACTTGTCTCAAGTACCATTGATCAAGTTGACTTCGATGGCTTCGTTAAACTGACGGTTTTGAACGACAAATCAGTCACTTGGTAGCTGTGTTTTATCAGTTTGGTTAAAAGTAGACCATCCTGAGCTCTAGACGGCTAAAAAAGATCTGTATATTTCTTGACACACCTCCCACTGCTGAATAGAATTTTGCGTCCCTAATTACGACTTGTGATTAGGGATAGATTTTTCACAAAGCTTACTTTCAAGTAAATTTCAGGAGCTAGTTAATGGCAACTATTAACCAGTTGGTTCGCAAACCTCGTGTAAAGCAAGTTGTTAAAAGCAACGTGCCTGCACTAGAAGCGTGCCCACAAAAACGTGGTGTATGTACTCGTGTTTACACTACTACACCTAAAAAACCTAACTCGGCACTACGTAAAGTATGTCGTGTACGTCTAACTAACGGTTTCGAAGTAACTTCGTACATCGGCGGTGAAGGCCACAACCTACAAGAGCACAGTGTTGTACTAATCCGTGGCGGTCGTGTAAAAGACCTTCCGGGTGTTCGTTACCACACTGTTCGCGGCGCACTTGACTGTGCTGGCGTTAACGACCGTAAACAAGGTCGTTCTAAGTACGGTGTGAAACGTCCTAAGTCTTAATTGATTCTCTTTTTTAAAAAGAAATCGTTAAGTAAGGCCAAACACTATTTTATTTATTATTCTGAAAAGTTTTGGAAAAAACCTGAAGAAGACAACGGAGAATATCCATGCCACGTCGTCGCGTAATAGGTCAGCGTAAGATCCTTCCAGATCCTAAGTTCAAATCTGAATTGCTGGCAAAATTCGTTAACATCCTTATGGTTGACGGAAAGAAATCTACTGCAGAAAAAATCGTTTACACTGCACTAGATTCAATGGCTGAGAAGTCTGGTAAAGACCACTTAGCTGTATTTGAAGAAGCTCTTGAAAATGTTCGCCCAGCGGTAGAAGTTAAATCTCGCCGTGTAGGTGGTTCAACTTACCAAGTACCTGTAGAAGTTCGTCCGGTTCGCCGTAACGCTCTTGCTATGCGTTGGGTAGTTGAAGCTGCGCGTAAGCGTGGTGAAAAATCTATGGCTCAACGCCTAGCTGCTGAAATGCTAGACGCGTCTGAGAACAAAGGTACTGCGGTTAAGAAACGTGAAGACGTTCACCGCATGGCTGACGCAAACAAAGCGTTCGCACATTACCGTTGGTAATACCTTTTTAGTGCTGCAAGGTTCCTTGCAGCACTTCTTTAGTTCCTATGCTTATGCTAGGAACTATTGCTATTTCTAGGGCAAGCAATTTTTAGCGAAGCATCGCTTTTAACGCCTAATCTAGACATAGCAATAGTCCCTAAGTCTCTAATAAGAGGATTCAACCGTGGCTCGTAAAACTCCTATAGAGCAATACCGTAATATCGGTATCGTTGCTCACGTAGATGCAGGTAAAACAACCACAAGTGAACGTATTCTGTTCTATACCGGTCTTTCTCACAAAATCGGCGAAGTTCACGATGGTGCAGCAACCATGGACTGGATGGAGCAAGAGCAAGAGCGCGGTATTACGATCACTTCAGCAGCAACCACTACGTTTTGGCGTGGTATGGAAGCTCAGTTCTCGGACCACCGTATTAACATCATCGACACTCCTGGACACGTTGACTTCACAATCGAAGTAGAACGTTCTCTGCGTGTGCTTGATGGTGCAGTTGTTGTGTTCTGTGGCTCATCTGGTGTTGAACCTCAGTCAGAGACAGTATGGCGTCAAGCTGATAAGTACCAAGTTCCACGTATGGTTTTCGTTAATAAAATGGACCGTACCGGCGCTGACTTCTTGCGCGTAGTTGAACAGATCAAGGACCGCTTAGGCGCAACTCCTGTTCCAATTCAACTGAACATTGGTGCTGAAGAAAACTTCCAAGGCGTTGTCGATCTTATCAAGATGAAGGCAATTAACTGGAACGAAGCTGACCAAGGCATGACTTTCACGTACGAAGATATTCCTGCAGACATGCAAGAAATGGCTGAAGAATATCGTACAGAACTTGTTGAAGCTGCTGCAGAAGCAAATGAAGAGCTGATGGATAAGTACCTTGAAGAAGGTGAACTAACAGAAGCTGAAATCAAACAAGGTCTTCGTACTCGTACCCTTAATAATGAAATCGTACTTGCTACTTGTGGTAGTGCATTCAAAAACAAAGGTGTACAAGCTGTTCTAGATGCAGTTGTTGATTTCCTTCCTTCTCCAGTCGATGTGCCTGCAATTAAAGGTATCGATGAAGATGAGAACGAAGCAGAGCGTCACGCAGACGACAAAGAACCGTTCTCAGCGCTAGCATTTAAGATTGCAACAGACCCATTCGTTGGTACTTTAACTTTCATCCGTGTTTACTCTGGTGTTGTTGAAAGCGGTAAAACAGCTTATAACTCTGTGAAGAAACAACGTGAACGCTTAGGTCGCATTGTTCAAATGCACTCAAACAAGCGAGAAGAAGTAAAAGAAGTACGAGCAGGTGACATCGCAGCCATCATTGGCCTGAAAGATGTGACTACTGGTGAAACCCTTTGTGACCAGAACCATAAGATTGTTCTTGAGCGCATGGAGTTCCCAGACCCAGTTATTCAGATCGTTGTAGAGCCAAGCTCTCAAGCTGATCAAGATAAAATGACTATCGCTCTAGGTAAACTAGCAGCGGAAGACCCATCGTTCCGCGTTGATATGGATGCGGAAACTGGCCAGACTCTGATTTCTGGTATGGGTGAACTACACTTAGATATCATCGTTGACCGTATGAAGCGCGAATTTAGCGTGAACTGCAACGTTGGTAACCCGCAAGTGGCTTACCGTGAGACTATTCGTGGTACAGCGAAAGCGGAAGGTAAATTTATCCGTGAACATGGTGGTAAAGGTCAGTACGGTCACGTATGGCTGAAACTAGAACCATCAGAAGCTGGCGAAGGCTTTGTCTTTGTGGATGAAATTGCCAATGGTATCGTACCGAAAGAGTTTATCGCTTCAGTTGCTAAAGGCGTTGAAGAGCAGATGAACAATGGTGTGCTTGCTGGCTATCCAGTTTTGGATATCAAAGCTACACTATATGATGGTTCTTACCATGAAACAGATTCAAGTGAGATGGCGTTTACAATCGCTGCCTCTATGGCTTTCAGAACGGGTGCACTTGAAGCGCAACCGGTTCTGCTTGAGCCTATGATGAAAGTTGAAGTAACTACTCCAGAAGACTGGATGGGTGACGTTGTTGGCGATATTAACCGTCGTCGCGGCATCATCGAAGGTATGGACGAGGGGACAGCTGGCCTGAAGATAATTCGTGCACAAGTTCCGTTGTCTGTCATGTTCGGTTACGCAACTGATTTACGTTCTGCGACACAAGGTCGTGCTTCTTACTCTATGGAGTTTAGTGAGTACGCTGAAGTGCCTAACAATGTTGCAAAAGCAATCATTGCAGAGCGTGGTTAAACAAAAGGAAGGCATTTTTTTTCATTTTTTGAAAGAACAATGCGTCCAAATATTGCGCTAACGAGAGTTGGCGCATAAAATAGCAATTTCTGGCGCGTCTCGCTCAATAATGAACGTGGCGAATCATAACTAGGAAGGAACACGATTGTGTCTAAAGAAAAATTTGAACGTACGAAACCGCACGTAAACGTTGGTACTATCGGCCACGTTGACCACGGTAAAACAACTCTAACTGCTGCTATCTGTACTACTCTTGCAAAAGTATACGGCGGTGTTGCTAAAGATTTCGCATCAATCGATAACGCTCCTGAAGAGCGCGAGCGTGGTATCACAATCTCAACTTCTCACGTTGAGTACGATACTCCTGCACGTCACTACGCACACGTTGACTGTCCTGGACACGCCGATTATGTTAAAAACATGATCACTGGTGCTGCTCAAATGGATGGTGGTATCCTAGTTGTTGCTGCAACAGATGGTCCTATGCCTCAAACTCGTGAGCACATCCTACTTGGTCGTCAAGTTGGTATCCCTTACATCATCGTATTCATGAACAAATGTGACATGGTTGATGACGAAGAGCTACTTGA
>NZ_JBFRVF010000060.1:0-73829 GCF_041475025.1 Vibrio sp. 10N.222.49.C12
TTCTTCTTACCTCTTTTAAGAGTTAAGAGAACAACCTGATTGATGGGCTTATGGGAAAACATCAATTTAGGCTTACTTTGTGAAAAGTAAGACACACCCTGGAGGGGTTCCCGAGTGGCCAAAGGGAGCAGACTGTAAATCTGCCGGCACTGCCTTCGATGGTTCGAATCCGTCTCCCTCCACCATATTCTTCTTAATTGGAAAATCGAAAAGCCAACTCATTGAGTTGGCTTTTTTCGTTTCTGAGCTTTATCTCTTACTAAACGTGTCTTCTAAAACAACCCTCAACTTCCTAAACACTAACCCGCTCCTACAAATAACTAAGCGATCTAGCCCATTCAAACATCAGTGATCCCATACTTCTGCATGACGCTCACAAGCCAGATAAGCAGCGCAGCCTAAACAATGGGTCGATATATGTTCTTCGCATTCGTTCGCAATTATCTGTTTCTGCTGCAAAGTAACCTCAGGCTCCAATACGGGTTAAAAGAACTTTGTCATTACTCATTACATCCAAATAAAATCAGTTAGTTAGTCTCAGGTTAATCCAATCTTTAACTAAGATACATATCATTAGACGCAAAAAAGCCCCTGCTGATTTCTCAGCAGGGGCTTTCTATTATTTGGTGTTATTCCGAATAACTACATCCTATTGATGTTGAGTTAAATCCTGGAATTAACCTTGAATACCAACAATTAACCATGGTGCATTGTTAGTTGTTAGGTCACGCTCTAGATGCCAGATATCAGTGATATCTTCTTCAACGCCATCCGCTGTGTCACGGTAACGACCGCTAAACTGAAGGCTTAGCTGTGCTTTGCTACCATCGTGGTCTGCGCGAACGATTTCAGCATCAACGTACATTACGTCTGTGTGCTGATCACCGTCTAGCTTATTACGCTCAGCTTTTAGGTCTTCAAATAGGCTTGGAGATACGTATTCTTCAATCGTGTTTAGCTCGTTGTGATTCCATGCACCTTGCAGTGTACGGTAGTGCTCACGAGAACCATTGATGAATGCCGCTTGATCAAAGCCCGGTGGGTAGTTATGTGGAACATCGCTTTGTGCACCAAAACCGAAACCACCAGCAGCGCCTTGTGATTGAGGTTGTGTTTGCTCGAAGTTATGAACATTTGGTTGTTGCTTAGGTTGTTCAAACTTGTTCTGACCCATGCCGCCGAATGCTGGCTGTTGGCCACGTGCATTCTGCTGATTCATTGAGCCCTGCTTCGCGCCCAACATTCCGCGTAGGAATTTAAACGCTAGGAAAGCAATCAGACCCATAATCAGAATATCCATGAACTGGATACCTTCAAATGCGCCACCAAAGAATGCAGCTAAAAGACCACCAGCAAGTAAACCACCTAGCAGACCGCCCATAAGGCCTTTCTTGCTAGAGTTAGCTGCTGTGTTCTTACCTGTTTGATCTTGACGGATCGAATTCGTGTTTTGTTGTTTTGGTGCTGGAGCCGTTTTAAAGCTTTTGCCAAATGACTTACCACCACCAAACTTTTTCGCTTCCGCGATTGGCGTCACCGCGACTGTTACCAACAGGATCGCGACTAGTGAGAAAAATCGTTTCATTATTATCCTTTATAGGTTTTTTATCTTTCGACACCTTAATCATACTCGTTAACAAAGAACAATGAAATATTCACCGTGTTTACACATGTATCATAATATTGCGGCTATTAATTGATTACTAAACTAGCGAAGGGATTGACGGCACTCAAGGGCAGCATTAAAATATTGAACGATGTTCATTTAATAGAAAGTACCCATGGCAAGACGAAACGATCATACTCGCGAACAATTAGTGCAATTAACCTTAAAAACGGTAACCGACTTCTTAGAAGAGCACTCTTATCACGAGCTAAGTCTACGTAAAATCGCCAATATGATTGGTTACGTTCCAAGTACCTTAGTAAATGTATTTGGTAACTACAACCTACTGCTTTTGCATGTGGTCGCTCAAACATTAGATGAACTGGCGTCAGAATCCGCTGCAACTGTTGAACAATCGAGCAACCCTCAACAAGCTCTATTCAACCTTGCCTACTGCTACCACGATTTTGCACAGAGACACCCTCACCGTTGGCAACTTATCTTTGAGCACAACATGAACGGTGAAAACCTTCCTGAATGGCAATCGAACCGCATCGATAGAATGACAGGCATGCTAGAGCAGTTGCTAGTAGCGATTGCTCCTGAACATACGAAAAGCGAAGTCGTTAAAGCCAGCCGTGTATTATGGTCTGGAGTACACGGAATTACTCTACTTAGCGTTGATGATAAATTTTTCGCCTCTGAGCCTATTGATGGTAAAGAGCTGATCAATAACCTAGTCTCAAACTACTTAACCAACTGGTAATCATCCAAGGAAAGACAATGAACAACAGCAGCCAATCTTCGCTGTTAACGCAAAAAAGGTTCCTACCCTACTTTATTACCCAATTTCTAGGAGCCTTTAACGACAACATATTCAAAAATGTCCTGTTACTGTTTGTTGCTTTCGCAAGCGTAGACACGCTGCCTATTTCCACCAATCTATTCATTAATTTGGCCGCTGGCCTTTTTATTCTACCCTTCTTCCTATTCTCTGCTTTAGCCGGTGTACTGGCTGACAAATACGAAAAATCGTGGTTTATCCGTAAAGTTAAGCTCCTCGAAGTAGTGATCATGTCACTGGGTGCGGTCGGTTTTATCTACGAAAGCTACGGAATATTACTTCTGCTCCTGTTCCTTATGGGAACGCAGAGTGCTTTCTTTGGTCCGGTGAAGTATGCCCTGCTTCCACAGCAGTTAGAAACAAAAGAACTGGTATCTGGTAACGCTCTCGTCGAGACAGGTACATTCTTAGCGATCCTGATTGGTACTCTAGGCGCAGGAATCATTGCATCTGAAGAAGGCGCGAAGCTCATTGCTGCGGTGTGTATTGTTTCGTTCGCCGTGCTTGGCTATGTATCAAGCTGCTTTATCCCACAAGCGCCAAGTAATGCACCAGACCTTAAAGTAAAGTGTCAACCTGTAAAACTGACCCGCGCGACACTGGCGATTGCAAAAAAAGACCGCCCGACCTTTCAAGCACTGATGTCTATCAGCTGGTTCTGGTTCCTTGGTGCGGCTTACCTAACTCAGTTTCCCAACTTCACTAAACTGCATCTAAACGGCACTGAAAGCTCCGTCGCCTTTTTACTGGCACTATTCTCGGTAGGCATTGCAATCGGCTCTTTAGCTTGCGATAAGTTATCTAATCACCGAATTGAAATCGGCATCGTGCCAATGGGCAGCTTAGGTATCTCGATCTTCGGTCTTCTGATGGCGATATCCATCCCGGAGTCTTTGCCTGACTTTAGTTCTTTCCATCAATTCGTAACCTACTCAGAGCTGTGGCCACTGTTTGCTTACCTTCTGCTTCTGGGTATCTCTGGCGGTGTCTTTATTGTTCCTCTGTATTCACTGATGCAGTTACGTGCCAAGCCCGACGAGCGTGCCCAAGTGATTGCCGGGCTCAATATCTACAACTCACTGTTCATGGTGGGAAGTGCGGTATTAGGTATTGTTTGCCTTAGTGTTCTAGATCTTTCAATTCCGCAGCTGTTTATCTTGCTCGCAGTGGGCAACACTTTGGTGATGCTGTACCTGTTTTATCAGGTGCCTATCTACGCTTTCCGCTTCTTTACGTGGGTGGTCACTCACACCATGTACAGAGTTAAACATAAGAACTTACATCACCTGCCAGAAAAGGGCGGTGCGTTGATTGTCTGCAACCATGTGAGTTATATGGATGCACTGCTGCTGAGTGCGGTTTGCCCTCGCTTGATCCGTTTTGTGATGGAAGAGGATTACACCAAGTTGCCGCCAATTCGACGCTTCTTGAAAAGAGCTGGGGTGATTCCAATCTCCGCGACCAACCGCAACTCGATTCGAAACGCTTTCAAAGAAGTAGAGCGTGCCCTGCATGAAGGTCACATCGTGTGTATTTTCCCAGAAGGAAAGCTCACCTCTGATGGCGAAATGGCTGAGTTCATGCGTGGTATGGAGCTGATCATCAAACGTTCCCCTGTCCCAGTGATTCCTATGGCTCTTAAAGGATTATGGGGTAGCTACTTTAGTCGTTACAAAGGCCGTGCCTGCAAAGGGTTACCCACTCGCTTCTGGACTAAGCTAGAGATAGAAGCTGGCGAGCCGATTTCACCTAAACAAGCCTCTTGTGAAACGCTTCGACAGTCAGTCTCTGACCTTCGCGGATCATTACGCTAGTTAACCAGCCCTTTATTCATATCAGTTGAACAAGCGTTAAGTTTTCCTTAACGTTTGTTCAATTCATTTAGACTTACTTATCATTTTATTGAACGTATAGTGGTCTCATCACAATAACGCCACAACAAAACAAGACTCTAAATACAATGAACCTAAAAAAGTCCGTTCCATTTTATCTTGCTGCACTGTTTTGCTTAACGCCTTGGGTTAGCTCACCGACAGCCCTGGTTATCGGTTTCCTGCTTGCTAGTTTAGGATTAGTCCCTGAACACTTGGAAGTCGGCAAGCTTACCAAAAAGCTACTGGCCTACTCTATTGTTGGCTTGGGTTTTGGTATTCAGTTTGAAAAAGCATTAGCAGTAACAGGCGATGGTATTGGGCTCATTGTAACGACGATTATCGGTACATTAGTCATTGGTTGGTTCTTGGCGAAACAAATGGGGCTAGACCGCACTACGGGCTATCTTATATCTTCTGGTACCGCGATTTGTGGTGGTAGCGCGATAGCAGCAGTGGCACCCGCGATCAAAGCAGACGATGAACAGATTGGCTTGGCATTAGCCACCGTATTCGTGTTGAACTCGGTTGCTCTATTCTTATTCCCGATGATTGGTCACGCGCTTGAGCTCAGCCAACAAACATTTGGTACTTGGGCAGCGATAGCGATTCACGATACGTCTTCTGTAGTAGGTGCAGCTTCAGCGTATGGCGAAGAAGCACTGACGACAGCGACAACATTGAAGCTCGCTCGCGCACTTTGGATCATCCCAATCGCTTTAATTAGTGCGATGATCTTCAAGAACGATCAAAAGAAGATTACGGTTCCCTACTTCATTTTCTTCTATTGCGCCGCTATCGCGGTGAGTGACTTACTGCCACAATTTGAGATGGTCTATCAAGGAATCTTTGATGTGTCTAAGCGAGCACTGGTCGTGTGTTTGTTCTTAATTGGCTGTGGTATTTCAGTTGAGAAGTTAAAAGCGGCAGGGCCGAAACCACTGATGTTTGGTATTACAATGTGGGTCATGATCTCAACGGGTTCATTGGCGTGGTTAACTCTCGCTTAGCCCGCATAGAAACGCTTTAGATGTTTGTTCGGTGAACTAGACACTCAAGTTAGCGAGCAACAAAACAAAAAGGCAAAGCTCTAATGGGCTTTGCCTTTATCGTTTGTGGTAAGGGTATTCTTTGTTGTAACAATCACGAATCAAACAGGGGCTTATCACTCTTCTTGCTCTCTCTTTTCATTAAAACAAGTACCACAACCAACACAAATGCGGTGAGCTCAGCCAACGAACGAGTCAACCCTGACGAGATGATTGCTTGGCCTATCTGCAGTAAAACCGCAATGATGAGGGCAATTTTCATAATAAGACCTTATTCTATAATCCGTTATTTATATGGCTTATTATGATGGATGGTTATAAAGATAATAAATTCTGTTTTGAACTATCTAATTGCTAAATTAACTAACCTAACGCAACTGCCCTTCTAACCACTTAATAAAGGTTCTTACCTTAGGTCGTTTTTCCGTGCCTAACGGGCAGATTAAGTCATACCCTTGGTCTGTATCCATGCTCGGATAAGGTGTTATCAGCTCGCCAGTCTGAACATACTGCTTAACAAAATGATAGCGTCCCATCGCGACACCGATATTGCTGAGGGCACTTCTTACGCCCATATCCCGGTGGCTCACACAGTAAAATTGCTCAAACAAGTTCACATCTAAGCCGTGGTGTTTAATCCAACGCTGCCATACATCTGACCCTAGTGCATGAATGAAATTAATCCGGTGCAGCGATTCTAAGCCATCATCAAAGATGTCGTGTTCAGCCGCGTAACTCGGTGTACATACCGGAATATACTTTTCACCAAACAGGCGCTGTCGATGCATGTCTTTGAGATTTTCAGCACCATAGTAAATAGCGACATCGAGATGATTTTGATGAAAATCCTGCTCTTCTTGCGAGAAAATATTGAGATTAAACTTTGGGTATCGCTGTTTAAAATCAGCCAACCTCGGCAGTAACCAACTGTTGGCAAATGCAGGACTGGTACCGATATTGATCTGTCCATACAAGTCTGTGTTGCTAATGTCTTCGATCTCACCAAAAATAGAGCTTAACGACTTGGATAACGTTCGTTGAAAGCGCTGGCCTTCTTCCGTTAGTTCCAGTTTACGAGTCCCTCGCACAAACAAGTTAAATCCGAGTTCACCTTCTAACACTTTGATTCGATGGCTAACGGCTCCCTGAGTCAAATGCAACTTTCTAGCCGCTAGCGTAAAGCTCATTTTCTCTGCAGCAACATTAAAAGTATGAAGATTTCTAAGTAAAGATTGATGGTTAGCCATACGAACTCATGCATTAAAAGTTTTAATTCATACTACTACCCGTTTCGTTTGTTTGCATTAAGAAATAAGTTTTTAATAACCGCAGTTACTTAAAATCCTGCCTCGATCAATATTTGACTCCATACGTTGACGAGCAGAAACATTAAAAAAATTAATTACAAACTTAGGGGCACATATGAATATACTCGGGTATATGCAAAAAGTAGGTAAGGCATTGATGGTTCCCGTAGCCACACTGCCAGCTGCAGCAATCCTTATGGGGATCGGCTATTGGTTGGATCCTGTTGGTTGGGGTTCTGAAAGTATCTTAGCCGCATTCTTGATCAAATCTGGTGGCGCGATCATCGACAACATGGCGGTTCTATTCGCGGTGGGTGTCGCATTTGGTTTGAGCCGTGATAAGAATGGTTCTGCGGCACTGTCTGGCTTTGTGATGTTCCTCGTCGTCACCACGCTACTTGCTCCGGGCTCTGTTGCTCAGTTAATGGATGTTGAACTCAGTGAAGTGCCTGCGGCATTTGGCAAAATCAGCAACCAATTCGTAGGTATCATTGTGGGTATCATCTCTGCTGAGATCTACAACCGCTACTCAACGGTTGAACTTCCTCAAGCTCTAGCGTTCTTCAGCGGTAAGCGTTTGGTTCCTATCCTGACCTCAATCGCAGGTATGGCTCTCTCTTTTGCTCTACTTTACATCTGGCCAGCTGTTTACGACGCTCTGATCGTTCTGGGTATTAAACTAGAAAGCATGGGTGCGGTGGGTGCTGGTCTGTTTGGTTTCTTCAACCGTTTGTTCCTATCAGTAGGTATGCACCACGCTCTTTACCCTGTGTTCTGGTTCGACGTTGTTGGTATTAACGACATTCCAAACTTCTTAGGCGGCGCGCAATCTATCGCTAACGGTACGGGTATTCCAGGTAAAACTGGCATGTACCAAGCGGGCTTCTTCCCTATCATGATGTTTGGCCTACCAGCAGCAGCATTGGCGATGTATCACTGTTCTGATGCGAAAAACAAAAACCAAGTATTCGCAATCATGCTTGCGGCAGCTATGGCTTCATTCTTCACGGGTATCACAGAGCCACTAGAATTCAGCTTCATGTTCCTAGCACCCGTGTTGTTCCTACTGCACGCAGTATTAACAGGCCTATCGCTTTACATTGCAGCAAGCATGGAATGGATGGCAGGCTTCGGCTTCTCTGCTGGTTTCGTTGACCTAGTACTATCAAGCCAAAACCCACTCGCGGTTAACTGGTACATGCTACTGGTTCAAGGTGTGGTGTTCTTCGCGCTTTACTACGGTATTTTCCGCTTCGCTATCATCAAGTTCAACCTACGTACTCCAGGTCGTGGTGAAGAGATGGAAGCAGAAAAAGAAACTGAAACGCCAGAAGCATTGGCTAACCTAACCAACAGCTACATTGAAGCGGTTGGCGGTGCAGACAACATTCTAGAAGTCGATAACTGTATTACTCGTCTACGCTTAACTGTGAAAGACTCAGGTGCAGCAGACAGCGAGAAACTGAAGAAACTCGGTGCGGCAGGTGTGGTACCGGTTGGGAAAGGTGGTCTACAAGTTATCATTGGTCTAGGTAAGGTAGATAAAGTCGCTGAACAAATGAAGAAGGCACTCGCTTAACGCCAAATCTTGAATGACACGATAAATAATTAGAATTTGTGACGGCTTCACCACCGTCACACCCCCCTGAAGCGCAATTACGACTAGTCACCGTGTATTGCGCTTCATTTTATTGCTCTTCGCTCTATTTAGAACGGGTCTGCTGTAACCACTGCGCCAATCCAGCGCGCGAAACCTTAATACCATGTTGTTCCTGCTGAGGCATTCGATAATACTCAATAGGAAATTTGAACCGTTCAAGACGACCAGTTAACTGCTCGATAAACCACTCTTTGGTTGGCAACTCAGCACAATCGACAATCGCTGCAGGTCGAAATCCGAACTCATCATCTTCAATGGGAACAATAAAAGCCTGATTAACCTCAGACAATTGATTGAGTACTCGCTCAATTTCTTCGCAATGAATGTTCTCACCACCAGAAATAAACTGGTTGTCGGCACGGCCAATAATCGACACTTGTTCGCCAAGCCACTCACCAAGATCTTTGCTATCAAACCAACCGCTCTTATCAACTAATGGCGTTAAGTTACCTTGATAGTAATACCCGGACGCGAGCGTCTCGCCACCAATAAAGATACGTTGTTCTTCAATTTTTAGCTGGCGATGGTTAAGGACAAAACCGGCGGTGCTGCCGGCATCAACGGGCTTCGCGGTCACGGTTGAAGCCGCTTCAGTCATGCCGTATCCAAGCCATGTTTCGATGCCCATTTGTTGAGCTTCGAGCCCAAGTGCTTCTGGTATATGACTACCACCCAAAAGTACATGCGTTAAAGTAAGTGCTTGCTTACTCTTTAACAATCGATGTAGTTGAGTAGCGACCAATGAAGCATGACTGCATTCTTCTATATCGGTTTCAAGCTGACCTGTGCCTATTTTGATGCAACCACCAGCCGCCAACCAACGATGAACTATCGCCAGCCCCGACACATGGTACATAGGTAAACTCAGTAACCACGTGTCACCTTGTTGATAACGAAACACCTCAAGCAGCCCTGACGCAGAGCATAGGTGCTGCTCAAGTGTATGAGCGACCGCTTTTGGGTTTCCGGTAGAACCTGAAGTGAATACGATGCTCGCTAGATTTTGCGGATTGAAATTGGATTCTTGAGGTGTCGTTATCTGCTCATCATCACCATCAAACTTCAGTTCACTTAGGCAAGGCAAGGTCACCAACTGAGTATTCAAATCGGCAGTCTCTGATTGCTCTATTCCGCTATTGCCCAAGAGCCAAAGGTAGCTCTGTTGATCTGCTTGATATAAGGAATCGAGCTTTTGCTTCAGGCGTAAACTAGGCTGAGGCATCGTAAACGCACAAACCACACCCAAATTGAGTGCGGCAAGATAAACAGGGATCACTTCAGCTTGATTCTTACCAACAATCGTCAGTACATCACCTTCAGATAGGCCTTGATGAGATAGCTGTTGTTGGTACTCACTAACCAACACAAACACTTGCTGCCAAGTATAAGTGCGGTGAGTGGTCACTAACGCTGGTTGAAGTGGGTTTTGCTGCGCCCACTTTACCCAGAGCGGGGGATGATTAGATTGTGGGCGCATCATATGATAACCAAAAATAGATTAAGAACTTGTTAAGCTAACTAAATAGCCATTCAAATAGCTCGGTCTAAGAAGACCAAATCAATTGTTGCTTTTCAAGCGTAGAGACAGGCAACTGACAGCCCGGCCAAGAAACCTCTAGCTGCTGCTTGAACAAGCCAATCGTATCCAACCCCGGCACTTCATTTGGCAAATATTGCTGCGCCAGACGAGCAATCTGAGTCAGACCTAGGCTCGACTCAATGCTTGAGCTCAATACAGGTTTCATTCCAAGCTTCTGTGCTCGCTCAATGATTGCCACGCAACGCTCGACAGAACCAATAAGAGTTGGCTTGATCACGACTGCTTTAACACCAGTAAGGTCGCTAAGATCAAATTCCGGGCTGCGCACCGCTTCTTGCAGTGTCTCGTCCCACGCAATCGCCACACCATGGTCAATGGCAAAGGCCAAACTGTCTTCTGGCTTTTGGCAAGGCTCTTCGATAAAGCTTATACGCTGGCGCATTGACGGCGAAATGTATTTAATGAATTGCTTCGCTTTCTCTGGCTTCCACGCACGGTTGGCATCAAGTCTTAGAATCAAATCAGGGATCGACTCAAGGAATAAGCTAACCAACATGCCATCGCGAATCGCTTCGTAGAGGCCGACTTTCACTTTCGCGACCTTCTCGCCTACCATCTCATTCAATACAGGAATCAGTTCATCTGGATCGCCTGTACACAAAGGCGCCGCTTGGTAGTTACCTTGAGCGTTAAGATCGCCTCGCAATTCCATCATCGCCATTGAAAAGCCAAACGCGACAGAAGGATACAGCTCGTCGAAAGGCGTTTGAGGCTTATTGTGGCTCCAAAGCTCTAATTCGTGTTGAAGCTGAATGCCAGCTTGTTCGGCATCTTCTTGGCTAAAACCGGGCAAAGGCGCAACTTCGCCAAAACCAGTTTTACCATCACACTCAAGTTGGATGATATAGCCAACACGTTCGTTCAACTTATTGTCACGAAGAACCACACCACTATCCATAGGTAATTGATAACGGTAAAGTTTAGCGTGAAGCTGAGAATTCACTGAGTTCATAAAGTTTCCTAAAAAACGGGGAACATCAAAACAAAACGAGCCGCTATTAGCGACTCATTTTGAAGAAGAGAAATACTATGGATTACGCGGGAACTTGTCGAAGTCCGGTCGACGTTTCTCGTTGAATGCGTTGCGGCCTTCTTGGCCTTCCTCTGTCATGTAGAACATCATGGTTGCGTTACCAGCCAACTCTTGTAAGCCTGCTTGACCATCACAGTCAGCGTTCAGTGCCGCTTTCAAGCAACGCAGTGCCATTGGGCTGTGTTGAAGCACTTCACGACACCAACGAACTGTCTCTTTTTCTAGGTCAGCAACAGGAACAACGGTGTTTACAAGGCCCATGTCCAGTGCTTCTTGTGCATCGTAGAAGCGGCACAAGAACCAGATTTCACGTGCTTTCTTTTGACCAACGATACGAGCCATGTAAGAAGCACCCCAACCGCCATCGAAAGAACCCACTTTAGGACCCGTCTGACCGAACTGCGCGTTTTCAGCTGCAATAGTAAGGTCTGCCATCATGTGAAGTACATGACCGCCACCGACTGCCCAACCCGATACCGCTGCGATAACTGGTTTTGGACAAGTACGAATTTGACGTTGGAAATCAAGTACATTCAAGTGGTGCGTACCTGAGTCATCTTGGTAACCGCCGTAGTCACCACGGATACTTTGGTCACCACCAGAACAGAACGCCTTCTCACCAAGACCAGTCAAAATGATTACGCCAACTTTCTCGTCATAACGAGCATCAGCCAGTGCATTGATCATCTCTTTTACGGTTTGTGGACGGAACGCATTGTGCACTTGAGGGCGAGCAATCGTGATTTTCGCAATACCGTCATCAGACTTGTGGTATTGAATATCTTCATATTGACTGCTTTCATCGCGCCAGTTAACGGCTGCGTAAAGTTCTTCTTCTGTGATGCCTACTGTTTTAGCCATGATGATTCCCATTATTCTATTAGAGAGCGCGACTAGCGTAGAGTCGCGACGGTGTTGCTCTGCTTTCTATAGCGCTTGATACGAGAGGTTCGCTCAGTCAGTTCATCAACGACTGGCGATACATTGGATGATCAGATTTGAAAACATCTCTGGTTGCTCAAAATGAACATTATGACCCGCGTAATCCACCTGACTATATTCAAAGCCACTATTCTCAGCTAGCTCCATGAATTTACGATCTTTTTCTCCACATACATAATGCAATAAATGCTCATGAGATTTCAATGTGGCACGTAAATCCGGTTGCTTAGCTAACGAAGTAGATAACAACATATTTGCTACGGATACTCCAAGGTTACCACTACGCTTTATGACCAAAGTTTGTCTTTGCTCATGATTTAGTGAAGAAAAGACGCTTTGTTGATACCAATCGTCTAAAACATCTTCAATCGACTGCTGTGCAAAGCGAACAGCCCATTGCGTATCGTGTACTAACCTTTGTGCTCTTTCTTCATCACATTCCAAGCCAAAGTTGCCACCTTCAATGATGACTTTCTCTAAGTTAAGAGTTTCGAAGCAAGGGCTTGTTACCCCATACATGGCAAGCCTTCCCCCCATAGAATACCCAATCACCACGATAGGATAATCGACAGGAAGATCGTTGAGAGCCAGCTGAGATGTGATGCACTGAACAATTTTCTTACAGCAATGATCAAACCCTACCGGATCGATAAAGCGACTTTGTCCGTGTCCGGGTAAATCTATGCAAAGGAGAGGAAAATCCTCGAGGAATGGATGACATGCACTCCAATCATCCCCGCTTCCGAGTAAACCATGTAAGAAAACAAGCAAAGGTTTGTCAGAAGAATCTTGTACAGCTGGGTAATAATCGGAGTAAAGCATGTAAAGTCCTTAGGCTAATGCCTCGGTGAGCATTGAACTGAATTGTTTCAGCAAAGTAGACGCTTGTTCGGGAGGCGTCTTAACTTCCACGAGCAAGGTACCCTGACCCTGTTCGAAATGTTGTTCGATAATGGTTTGATAGCAATTCAAGGTTTCTGGCGCAGCGTATCCCAACTGGAATTGCGCAGCAGCGTGTTCAAAACTGAAACCATGAGGCATTTGATAAAGTGACTGTTTCTGCTGCTCTGGCACCGGCAATAAATCAAAGATCGCACCACCATCATTGTTGGTCACAACAATAACCATCGGCGTTAAATTATGAGTCAGCAGAGCCAGTGAGTTGAGATCGTAAAGCAAAGAAGTATCGCCAATCAACATCAATAAGGGGTTCTGGTTGGCTTTCACTACACCCGCAGCCGTCGCCACCAAGCCATCAATGCCCGATGCACCACGATTGCTGTAAACCCGATTCGCAGATATTGAAGACAGCATATCCACCAGCCTTACCATCAAGCTGTTTCCCACAAACAACTCTCTGTCTTTAAGTCTAGACGACAAGTCAACTGCAACACTCAACTCTGTCAGTTGGTCATTATTAGATATTTGTGCGAGTGCGAGTTGCTGAACGATATTAGCCACCTCGATTAAAGGCGTCGCCCAACCCGAGTGTTTGCACAACAACGTTGGCAGGTGTTGATCGGTTATCCATGACTCAATATTGGCAACAATATGAGTTTGAGGCAGATGATCTTGATTAATACGATGTGCATCTGGTGAAACAACGATGTACTGCGATGAACAAAATGTGGTAGCTTGTTCTTTTACCCATTGGTTAAGACGCTTAGATACGATGCGCTCACCAAACTGGATAATAAAATCACACTGACTAAGCTGTGCTTTGGCTGCGTCACTTTGCATCCATAAATCATAGTGTTTCCAGTCACTACTGACACCCGATTGAGGGTCACAGAATACTGGCCAGCCCAAAGCTGTCGCAAACTGCTTGGCTTTAATTGCGGCTTCATTCTCGATAGAACCAATAATCACTGCGCCTTTACGAGCGACATAATCACTTGCTGAGACAGGCTGAGCGATTAAATGACTGGGCAAATAAGTGTTCGAGTAAAGGCAGGTTGAAGCTCTCCAAGCTGCCACGCTCTTTGTATAATCCGCATACATCTCGGCGCTATTAGCGGAATAAAGCGGTTCTGGGAACGGACAGTTGATATGAATAGCCCCACCGACGCTGCGCTGTTTCGCCAGTGCGTTATCAACCGACGTCAAAAGCCAATTCAAAGAAACTTGTGTCGTTGGACTTGGAAGGTTTAGTGCCGTTTCAACGTGAGACGAAAAGATACCCTGCTGCTGAATCGCTTGATTGGCACCACAGTCGACTAAATCAATCGGTCGATCGGAGGTCAACAGGATTAGCTTTTCTCGCGTTAATCCAGATTCAGCGGTCGCTGGTAGAAGGTTAGCTACGGCAGTTCCAGAAGTAACAACCACCGCAACGGGTTTGTTGCTCGCTTTAGCTAAACCTAAAGCCAAGAAGCCAAGCCCGCGCTCATCAAAGTGCGTATGTAAGGTTAGCTTAGAGTTAGCTTCGGCTTCGAGTGTTAATGGTGTTGAACGAGAGCCTGGCGCGATGCAAACATGTTCAACACCGCTGCGGGCAAGCTCTTCAAGTAATGTGTTACACCAAACTCTGTTTAATACAGCTTGGTCGTGATTCATGACGCCACACCTAATGGTGGGTGATCAGAAATGAGACTGAGCAGAGTCGACATCTTCTTATTCAGCTCTTGCCACTCATGTTCGGCAACCGATCCCGGCACGATCCCCGCGCCAGCAAACAGTTGTACTTGATCGTTTACAATCAAGGCGCTTCGAATCGCCACGCAGAATTCCGCTCGCTGATGACTGATATAGCCTACAGAGCCTGCATACCAACCTCGTGCAAACGGTTCGTGTTCAAGAATGAAATCCATCGCCTCTTTACGAGGTAAACCCGCCACCGCAGCAGTTGGCTGTAAGGCAGCAAGCAACTGCACACCATTAACGCCATTGTTGAGCTGAGCATGGATATTGCGCTTCAAATGCTGCACCTTACGCAAGCGCACTAGACGCGCATCCTTTTCAACATGGACCGTTTGAGAATGAGGAGTGAGACGCTCAATGATGTCGTCGACCACATACTGGTTCTCATTGAGGTTTTTGCTGTCTTGAGAAAGCCAGTTGGCCAGTTCCATATCCTCAGTAGCGTTCTCTCCGCGACCAATGGTTCCAGCAAGCGCCTCGGTATCAAGCTCCGTACCATGTCGGCTATATAAGCGCTCTGGTGTCGAGCCAATGAAACTGTGTTTAGAATCCAGCACCAACATAAAGTGGAAACTGTGGTGATTTTGCAGATAGCTGGCTTTAAGTAATTGAGCTGCGCAGATAGGCGCATCGAGTTGCAGTGTGGTTTTACGTGCTAAAACGACTTTTTTGTACTCTTCATCGCTAATGCCTTGCAGCACTTTATCGACAAGGTTGCCCCACTGCTCTCTTTCTGGAACGTGATTGATCTGTTCAATATGGGCAGACAAAGGCGCCAATATCGCGGCTTCTACAGAAAGCTTATTCAAAGCATTAATAGAAGAAACGCGATCAGGGGACAAATTAACCGCCAGCGACCAAGTATTGTCAAAGCGGATCAATTCAACCTGAGGAAGGAAGAAAAACGACTCCATGCAGCGACGGTTCTTTGCGGTGTGCCCATCAAACGAGCGTCCACCCCAGATTCGTTGGTCTTCACCAAGAATAGCGTACGCGGGTGCAGGATCTGAAAACGTATGTAACTGTCCGAGCGCAACAACCTCTTCACGAGTGTCGCGTGACTGCCAGTAGAACTTAGGAAAGAGCGGTTGAGCATGAAGCCATTCTATAAATGCAAACGATGGTTTTTGCGTTAGAACTTCAACACAACGAACTTCGCTTGCTTGGGCATTTTGTACTCGCTCAATCAAAGCGGAGATAGTTTGCTGGAAATGTGACAAATCGACCTCGTTCACATCTAAATTATTATTATATTAGTTTGATACTTTATGGGCAGTACCCACTTAGATCAAGAATGTACTATATCTTTTCAACATTCCTGTGATTTTAAGCGATCCCGCCCCTTTATTCATCTTAGCCAATAACCAAGAAAGCGATTAATTAAAATTTAGAAAAGAGTGACAACAAAAAGGCTAAACGTGACACTGAAATGCGACATTCATCAGATTTTTATTCTATCAAACGCCATTTTGCGGTACTTTAATAAAGTATTTAAATTAATTTCAGGAAATCGGCAATGCAAAATATCGGGATGTCGTCAAAACTCAACAGCGTATGCTACGAAATCAGGGGGCCTGTACTCAAACATGCTAAGCGCATGGAAGAAGAAGGGCATAAAATACTGAAGCTTAATATTGGTAACCCCGCCCCATTTGGTTTTGACGCCCCTGATGAAATCCTTGTTGACGTAATCCGTAACCTACCGACATCTCAAGGTTACTGCGACTCAAAAGGCATCTATTCAGCCCGCAAAGCGGTTGTTCAGCACTACCAGAAAAAAGGCCTACGTAACCTTGATGTAGAAGACGTTTACATTGGTAACGGCGCATCAGAGCTTATCGTTATGTCTATGCAAGCGCTACTGGATAATGGTGATGAAATCTTAGTTCCCGCTCCGGATTACCCACTATGGACAGCGTCTGTTGCGCTTTCTGGTGGTACACCGGTTCACTACATGTGTGATGAAGATGCTGATTGGTATCCAGATTTAGACGACATGCGCGCGAAGATCTCACCAAAGACGCGCGGCATCGTTCTTATCAACCCGAACAACCCAACAGGCGCGGTATACAGCCGTGATTTCCTATTACAAGTGGTTGAGATTGCTCGTGAGCACGGTTTGATCATCTTCGCCGATGAAATCTACGACAAAGTACTTTACGACGGTGCGGTACACACTTCAGTGGCAACGCTTGCTGAAGACGTATTAATGGTCACGTTCAACGGCCTATCTAAAGCTTACCGTGTATGTGGTTTCCGTGGTGGTTGGATGTTCTTAACAGGCCCTAAACACCTAGCGAAAGGCTACGTTGAAGGACTAGAAATGCTGGCCTCAATGCGTTTGTGTGCCAACGTTCCGATGCAACACGCTATCCAAACCGCACTCGGTGGCTATCAGAGTATCAATGAGCTGATTCTTCCAGGCGGTCGACTGCTTGAACAGCGTGACCGTGCATGGGAACTGATCAACAAGATCCCTGGCGTTTCTTGTGTGAAACCGAAAGGTGCAATGTACCTGTTCCCTAAAATCGACACCAACATGTACAACATCAAAGACGATCAGAAGTTTGTACTCGACTTCCTTAAGCAAGAGAAGGTGCTATTGGTTCAAGGTACGGGCTTCAATTGGCCGAAACCGGATCACTTCCGTATCGTGACTCTGCCGCACATCGAAGATCTAGAAATCGCAATTGGTCGTTTAGAGCGCTTCTTACAGACTTACAGCCAAGACGACCTCATCGAAGGTTAATGAGCACAAAGAAAGATGGCTACAATTTGCTGTTTTAAAAGACTTTAACTTGTATTCATTCACTTCTATGCTTAAAAGGCTCCTGTTTAGGAGCCTTTTTTGTATCCGCTGTCTCGTATCCCTGTGCAAACACAAGATACGAGTGGAGCATTGTTTAAAAAGGACATTTATGAAACAGAGCCATTTCTTTGCCCATCTCGCACGCATGAAGCTAATTCAACGCTGGCCCCTGATGCGTTCGGTATCAAGCGAGAACATTTCAGAACATAGCCTACAGGTTGCTTTCGTGGCACACGCCTTGGCACTGATCAAAAACAAGAAGTTTGATGGTCAGCTTAACCCCGAGCACATTGCTCTGCTTGGCATGTACCACGACACCAGTGAGGTACTGACGGGTGATTTGCCAACGCCAGTTAAATACTACAACCCGGATATTGCACAAGAGTATAAGAAGATAGAAGCCGCGGCAGAACAAAGACTGCTTTCGATGTTGCCAGAAGAGTTCAGAGACGACTTCGCCCCCTTCTTAATATCTGGTACTGCGAGTAAAGAAGAGCAAAGCATCGTCAAGCAGGCAGATACTATCTGTGCGTACCTGAAATGCTTGGAAGAGCTCAGTGCGGGCAATCATGAATACGAGCAAGCCAAGCGCCGATTGGAAGAGACACTCGAACAACGCAAAAGCCCAGAAATGGACTACTTTCTCACCACATTCGCACCGAGCTTTGAATTATCACTAGACGAGATAAGCTAGCTGGGTATAAGTTGTTTTTAATTAGCTAAATAAAATCAATTTGATAGGTGCTATTTTGAATTCTCAACTCGAACCACCCTTTGTACTCGAACAAGAATGGCAGCATCGAAATGACGATGAACATAAAATAAGACGGGATGACCACCGCAGCCCGTATCAGCGTGACCGTGCGCGCGTGCTTCACTCTGCTGCTTTCCGTCGCTTACAAGCGAAAACCCAGATCCATGGCACCACGGTCAACGACTTTCACCGAACGCGCCTTACCCACTCTCTTGAGGCCGCTCAGCTTGGCACCGGTATCGTCGCTCAACTGAAGAAAAAGCAGCCCGAATTTCGAGACCTATTACCCTCAGACAGTTTGATTGATTCACTGTGTTTGGCTCACGACATCGGTCATCCACCCTATGGACATGGCGGCGAAGTCGCACTCAACTACATGATGCGCGACCACGGCGGCTTTGAGGGCAACGCTCAAACGTTTCGCATAGTCACACAGCTAGAACCTTACACTGAACATCACGGGATGAACCTATCTCGACGCACTTTGTTAGGTCTAATTAAGTACCCTTCTCTGCTGAGTGAGGTTCAAGCTAAATTGCAGTCTGAACCCGTTAAGCATCAACGACAACTCCGAGCTAAAGATTGGATGCCAGCAAAAGGCATCTACGATCATGATGAAGAGTTGTTTAACTGGGTGCTTGAACCGCTTTCAAGCAGCGACCAACAGCTCCTAAAACAGAAAAGAAAAACGCATACCGAGCCACTTGAGCACAACAAGACCAAATATAAGTCACTGGATTGTTCGATCATGGAACTTGCTGACGACATCGCGTATGGCGTGCACGATTTAGAAGATGCGATTGTGCTTGGCTCTGTGACCAAAGCTCAGTGGGTCGAATCGGCTTACCCTCAACTGAAAGAGATGGCCGACCCATGGATTTGTGAACACCTAGATTCAATTACAGAGATGCTTTTCTCTGGTGAACAGTATCGTCGAAAGGATGCGATTGGTGGGATAGTCAACGCACTGTTGACCAGTATCTCGATTAAGCGAGTGGAGGCTAACTTTGAGAATGTACTGTTGGCTTACAATGCGGTGCTCGAGCCGAGCATGGACGGCACACTCGATAAGCTGAAACACTTTGTCAGCGAGTTCGTTATTCAAGTGCCACAGGTTCAGGTCATCGAATACAAAGGTCAACAGATCATCATGGATATGTTTGAAGCATTCAGCGCAGATCCTGAACGCTTGCTGCCACTGCCCATCAAGAAGCAATGGCTACAACATCAAGATGAGTCTCGAAAAATGCGCGTGATAGCCGATTACATTTCATCGATGACTGATGATCTTGCGCAGAAAATGCATCAGCAACTGTTCTCAGCTCATACCGAGTTTTAATTCCTGACTCACTTTACTAAAACGGCTTAATCTAAGTAGTTTTTCTCAAACACGCCCGGCGGCATTTGATTGATTTGAAACTGAATCATTTGGTCAAATGCCGTTAGCAAAGGGCTAAAGTCGCCATCACGCTCTAACAAGCTAAGTAAATGATAGCCAGCTTCAACGGTTGAAAGGCTATTTTCACTGGGTGCTTTGCGAATTCGGTAATTACCCTTGAGATCTTTCGGTAAATGAACCGTGTTCAACGCATGCAAGTTACTCGATACTTGCCACATCTTGAATGCTTTCTTCCACGTGCCATCCAATAAAATCACACGCAGCTTCTTATTGGGAGATGTCGCCGACTCAACTGAAACAGAGTTTTCGCTTGGGTATAAAATCACATGTTGATACTGTTCATCGCACAACAATGCGTTGAGTTGTTCGTTGTCTGAAAAGTCTTCGCCAACAAACGTCACGCTGTTATTAAGAGATAACGAGAGAATACGCGCTGTTCCCATCGGACGATGCTCTTCTGATGGGTGCTGAAGAATGATAAGCTCAACATTCGATTCGAGTGGTGTAACCCACTGACAAATACAAGCTTTCAAAGCCTTGCTGCATTGGGGGCAATAACGAGACATGGATTTAATGTGTACCCTGTTTTAATTTTCATTTCACTTTTATGCGTCTTATTCCAATTTGAGCCAATACAAGCTTGGGTCGTTTGGGATAGCAATGCGATTGCCGATGGGCAATGGTGGCGAATCCTAACAGGAAACTTTTCACATACCAACTACTCGCATCTTCTGATGAATCTAGCAGGCTTGTGGATCATCTGCTACCTGTTTCAACCGAGTAAAAAACAGCTTGTTGTTGCTTTGCTTGTGATCAGTTTAGTGACTGGCGTCGCTCTGTTGTTTTCAAGTATTCAGATCTACGTTGGCCTATCGGGCACTTTGCATGGGTTGTTTGGCTTATTCGCGCTCAGAGAGGCTTTAAACGGCAGGAAGTCTAGTTGGCTGTTAGTATTCGGATTAGTCGCTAAAATCGCTTGGGAGCAGCTTATTGGCCCTTCTAGCACGACTGGTGAACTGATTAATGCTCGTATCGCGATTGAAGCCCACCTAGCAGGTGCATTGGCCGGAGGCTTCATATCTATCGCTTCATTTCTAACAAGTAGAAAAACGGGTCAAAGTTGAATTCTTTCGCGGTTCTTTTCAACCGTCGCTTCACCTATCCCTTTGACACTCACCAAATCATCAGCAGTAGTAAATGCCCCGTTCTGATCTCTGTAATCGACGATTTCTTTGGCTTTCTTGTCACCCACGCCAACCAATAGTGCTGAAAGTTCTTCTGCCGTCGCGGTATTGATGTTGACCGTAATCTCAATGCCTTCGTAAAGCTCAGCCTTGGTTGGGCTGTCTGCAAACACGGCAGGGCTTAAGAGCATCAGAAATGAAAGAATTAGTGTTGAATATATCGTGCGCATAAATAGTTCCTTTGTTCAAAAAACGTAACTTATGCATTTGCCGCGCTAGATAACACAATCACCAGATAAAAATAAAGCGGATCACCTAAGTGACCCGCTTCGTTATACATCTTATTTTCATCAGCTTGTTTGTTGGCTCACAAATCTGAATTAAAGCCTAACAATCACGTGTTGATTTCAGTAGTAAGCTCTAACTTGAGCTTGCTACTGAGGTAATCAAACGCTTACTGACCTTGACCCACTACGTAGTATTCAACGTCTGCGTTTTTACGAAGTACGTTTAATACGTTAGTCAGGTCTTGCTGGTTACCAACTCGCTCCAACTGTGCACCAATTTGAGTGCTGTAGGCTGGGTTGATCTCAGCCGTTACTTTAGAAAGCTCAACAACAACGATATTACCGTCTTGGTCTTTAGATTGACCGAACACAGCTTGACCTGCTTCTGGTTTCGCTAGAGCGAATACAGATGCCGCTAATGGCGAGTTACGGTCAATCGTTTCAAGTTCAGTGAACTCAAGGTTGTTGTCCGCTAGTACTGCTTCATTGCCTTGCTCAAGTTCGTTCACTAGAGAAACACCTAGCTCAACCGCTTGCTGCTCTGCTTGTACAGCAGACAGTGCAGCGACAACTTGATCTTTCACTTCAGCTAGAGGAAGAACTGTCTCATCACGAGTCTCTTCTACACGAACAACAATTACGTGCTCAGGTGCAACTTCGATAACTTCCGAGTTTAGACCGTCTTCTTTCACTTCAGGGCTCAAGATAGCTTGCATAACTGCAGGCGTCATCAGAACTTCTGGAGCGTCAACTTGAGAGATGAAATCTGTCGTTGTGATCTTCGCGTTGATAGCTTCTGCAGAATCATCTAGAGAATCTGGGAATTCAAACGCTACTTTTTCTAGCTCAGTTTGTTGCTCGTAGAACTGATCAACTGCGTGTTGGTCTAGAAGCTCTGTCTTAATCTCTGCCGCTACTTCAGTGTAAGGCTGAGCTTGAGACGCTTTTAGTTCGTCTAGCTTGATGATGTGGTAGCCGAAATCAGATTTAACTAGGCCAGTAGTATCGCCAATATTCTCAAGAGCGAAAGCCGCGTCTTCGAATGCAGGGTCCATAACATCGCGCTCAATCCAACCTAGGTCACCGCCAACGTCTGCACTACCGAAGTCGTCAGATTTCTCTTCCGCTAGCGTAGCAAAATCAGCGCCTGCATTTAGCTCGTCTAGGATTGCCTGAGCTTTCGCTTCGTCATCGCCTTGAACTAGGATGTGGCTAACTTTACGTTGCTCTTCCGTTGAGTACTTGTCTAGGTGCTCTTGGTAGTATTTCTGTGCTTCTTCATCGCTTACTTCAAGCTGAGACTTAAGCGCTTCAGCAGAAAGCTCAATGTAAGATACCTTAGCTTGCTCTGGACGAGTGTAAGCTGCTGGGTTCTCTTGGTAGTACTGTTCGATTTGCTCGTCAGTTAACTCGATGTCTTTTGCAAGGTCAGCAACAGACAGTGTCACTGTGCGAATGTCACGAGTTTGTGCGATAAGCTTGCTCTGAGTATCGATTTCGCCCTGAAGAACGAATTCACTGCCTTGAAGTGCAGTCACAAGCTGGTTGCGCATAAGGTCACGACGCATGTATTCAGCGAAGCTCTCTGCGCTGAAACCTGCACGACGTAGTGCCGATTGGTAAACTTCTTGGTCGAATTGACCCGCCGTTTGGAACTGAGGCATTTCTAGAATCATGGTACGGATTTGAGAATCACTGATTCGTAGGCCTAGAGACTCAGCTTGCTGCTCAAGCAGTACGTCATTGATCATGCGATCAAGTACTGATTTACGGAAAGACTCTACGTAAGCAGGGTCTGCAAGCATTTGCGCGAAGTAATCGCCAAGTTGAGACTGCATACGATTACGTTCGTTTTGGTAAGCCTGTTCGAACTCACCACGAGCAATTTCTGTGTTGCCAACTTTAGCTGCTGCGTTGTTACCGCCACCGGTGATGTAGCTGCCTACACCTGCGAATACGAATGACAGGATAATCAACCCAAGGATAATTTTTACCGCGATGCTATTCACGCCTTCGCGTAATCGATCCATCATAATTTAAGTGCTCTCCGGATATGAAGCATTGGCTTCAAAATAAAAATCTATTCACGCGATATTATCAGAAAAAGAAATGCGCATCAGTAGGATGCGCATAATTTAAATAAGTTCAATGTGCTTTGTACACATACTGTTTAAGAATGAAACATCATTTTTCAAACAGTAAACGCATTTTACTGCCTTCCCCTCTTAAATGGAGGTTTCAGCAGTGAAAATTAGTTACATGCGTCTTTAAGTGCTTTACCCGCTTTGAAGCCAGGTACTTTAGCTTCTGCGATTTGGATCTCTTCACCAGTTTTTGGGTTACGACCTGTACGAGCAGCACGAGTACGAACACTGAAAGTACCAAAGCCAACAAGTGCAACTTGGTCACCAGATTGTAGCGTTGTGCCAACTGCTTCGATGAATGCGTCTAGAGCGCGGCCAGCTGAAGCTTTAGAGATGTCTGCGTTTTCTGCGATTGATTCTACTAGTTGTGTTTTATTCACTGTTTTTCCCCTATGTGTCATCTGTGACTACTTCTGATGACTGTACGTTCCATTTTGGTTTTAATTTAGCCGCAAGCCTTA
Source organism: Vibrio sp. 10N.222.49.C12 (assembly GCF_041475025.1). Taxonomy (NCBI): domain Bacteria; kingdom Pseudomonadati; phylum Pseudomonadota; class Gammaproteobacteria; order Vibrionales; family Vibrionaceae; genus Vibrio; species Vibrio sp. 10N.222.49.C12. Next base: position 23,591 of record NZ_JBFRVF010000060.1, read on the forward strand.
TTGCAAAAGGGCTGCCGCTTTGATCAATAACTTAGCGTCCAAAAAAAACGCTGACAAGCCTTTTCGGGCCTATCAGCGTAATTCTTTACTTATTTTTGCTATGCATCACTATTTTTTCACGTCAAACTCGACCCCTGACGGATCTCGTTCTAGCGCGACTTTGAGTACTTCATCAATCCACTGAACCGGGATCACCTTCAAGTCAGCGATTACGTTGTCTGGAATCTCTTCCAAATCACGCTCATTGTCTTTAGGGATCAGTACAGTTTTGATGCCGCCACGGTGTGCAGCAAGCAGTTTTTCTTTCAAGCCACCGATAGGTAAAACTTCACCACGAAGGGTAATTTCACCTGTCATACCGACCTCTGCTTTAACCGGGTTACCCGTCAAGCTAGAGACAAGTGCAGTACACATTGCGATACCCGCACTCGGGCCATCTTTCGGTGTAGCACCTTCTGGTACGTGAACGTGAATGTCACGTTTTTCGTAGAAATCTGAGTTGATACCCAGTTTTTCAGCACGAGAACGAACCACTGTCATTGCCGCTTGAATCGACTCTTTCATCACGTCGCCAAGTGAGCCAGTTTGCGTTAGCTTACCTTTGCCCGGCATTGCTTCGGTCTCGATAGTCAGTAGATCACCACCCACTTGAGTCCACGCTAGGCCTGTTACTTGACCGATACGGTTGCTTTCATCCGCTTTACCGAAGTCGTGGCGTTGAACACCTAAGTACTCTTTCAGGTTATCAATGTTAACCGTTACAGACTTAAGATCGCTGTCTAGCAAGATGTTCTTCACTGCTTTACGACAGATCTTTGAGATTTCACGCTCTAGGCTACGTACACCCGCTTCACGCGTGTAGTAACGAATGATCCCGATGATTGCAGAGTCTTCAATCTCAATTTCATGAGGCTTAAGACCGTTGCGTTGAACTTGCTTGTCCAGTAAATGGCTCTTAGCAATGTTCAGCTTCTCATCTTCTGTGTAACCAGATAGACGAATCACTTCCATACGGTCCAGTAGAGGCCCAGGAATGTCCATCGAGTTCGATGTTGCCACGAACATAACATCTGACAGATCGTAATCTACTTCTAGGTAGTGATCGTTAAATGCGTTGTTTTGTTCTGGATCTAGAACTTCTAGAAGTGCTGAAGATGGGTCGCCACGCATATCAGAAGACATCTTATCGATCTCATCTAATAGGAACAGTGGGTTCTTAACACCAACTTTAGACATCTTCTGGATCAGTTTACCCGGAAGTGAACCGATGTACGTACGACGGTGACCACGAATCTCAGCTTCATCACGAACGCCACCAAGTGCCATACGCGTGTACTTACGACCCGTTGCCGCAGCAATCGAACGACCTAGCGAGGTTTTACCTACACCAGGAGGACCAACAAGACAAAGGATTGGGCCTTTTAGCTTGTTGATACGGTTTTGTACTGCCAAGTATTCAAGAATACGTTCTTTAACACGCTCTAAGCCGTAGTGGTCTTCGTTTAAGATCTCTTCCGCTTTCGCTAGATTCTTTTTCACTTTTGAACGCTTAGCCCAAGGAACGCCCACCATCCAATCAATGTAGCTACGTACTACTGTTGCTTCAGCAGACATTGGCGACATCATTTTCAGTTTTTGCAGTTCTTGCTCGGTTTTTTCACGAGCTTCTTGAGGCATCTTAGAGTCTTCGATCTTCTTCTTCAGAGTCTCGAATTCATCAGGAGCGTCGTCCATCTCGCCAAGTTCTTTCTGAATCGCTTTCATTTGCTCATTCAGGTAGTACTCACGCTGAGATTTTTCCATTTGCTTCTTAACGCGGCCACGAATGCGTTTTTCAACTTGCAAGATGTCAATTTCTGACTCCATTTGGCCCATCAAGAATTCCAGACGTTCAGTCACATCTAAGATTTCTAGAACGTGCTGCTTGTCTACCAGTTTAAGTGGCATGTGTGCAGCAATCGTATCAGCAAGGCGAGCTGCCTCATCAATACCGTTCAGAGATGTTAGAACTTCTGGTGGAATCTTTTTGTTCAGCTTAATAAAGCCTTCGAATTGATTGATCGCGCTGCGAACAACCACTTCTTGTTCTTTTTCGTCAAGTTCTGAGGTTACAACGTATTCTGCGTCCGCTAAGAAAAACTCACTTTCTTTGAATTGGTGAATTTTTGCACGCTGCTGACCTTCGACAAGCACTTTAACAGTACCATCAGGGAGCTTTAGTAACTGAAGAATGGTAGCGACAGTTCCTACTTTAAATAGGTCGTCAATTGAAGGCTCATCAGTGTCCGCTTCTTTCTGCGCTACAAGTAGTACTTGTTTGTTAGCTTCCATTGCCGATTCAAGGCAAGTAATCGATTTTTCACGACCAACAAACAATGGAATAACCATGTGTGGGTAAACCACTACATCACGTAGAGGTAGCACGGGGATTTCGATACGCTCGGAACGTTCCAAGTTCATATATTTCTCTCTTCCGCTTTAACTTATAAAGCAGTATATGGGGCTTAAACGACTGGATTCAATGGAAGAATAAAAAAAAGGAGGTAATTGCTTACCTCCTTTTTCAATTTGAGTGACTTGTCTAAAAAAGACCTACTCTGCAACAGCTGCTTGGTTATCTGAGTTGCTGTAAATTAATAGTGGTTCTGACTCACCATTAATTACCGACTCATCAATCACAACCTTGCTTACATCAGTTGAAGATGGCAGTTCGTACATAGTTTCTAGTAGAACACCCTCCAAGATAGAACGTAGACCACGAGCACCTGTTTTACGGTTCATTGCTTTCTTAGCAATGGCACGTAAAGCATCTTCACGGAATTCTAACTCTGTATCCTCAAGCTCAAATAATGCTGCGTACTGTTTTGTAAGTGCATTCTTTGGCTCACATAGGATTTGGATTAGCGCTTCTTCATCAAGCTCTGTCAGTGTTGTTGTCACAGGTAGACGACCAATGAATTCAGGAATTAGACCATACTTCACTAGATCTTCAGGTTCTACTTGAGTGAACAATTCACCGATAGTTTTGGTTTCATCTTTTGAACGCACTTCTGCGCCAAAGCCGATACCTGAACCTGTTTCTACACGCTGTTCAATCACTTTATCTAGGCCTGCAAACGCACCACCACAGATAAATAAGATCTTAGACGTGTCCACTTGCAAGAACTCTTGCTGTGGATGCTTACGACCACCTTGAGGTGGAACTGAAGCTACTGTACCTTCAACAAGTTTTAGTAGAGCTTGCTGTACACCTTCACCAGACACGTCACGCGTGATTGATGGGTTTTCAGCTTTACGAGAAATCTTGTCGATTTCATCGATGTAAACAATGCCGCGTTCCGCTTTCGCTACGTCGTAATCACATTTCTGAAGCAACTTCTGGATGATGTTTTCAACATCTTCGCCCACGTAACCCGCTTCGGTTAGTGTTGTTGCGTCTGCCATTGTGAAAGGAACGTCTAGGAAACGAGCCAATGTTTCAGCCAGTAGTGTTTTACCACTACCAGTAGGACCGATAAGAAGAATGTTACTCTTACCTAGCTCTACGCCTTCAGCTGTCGTATCACCATTACGTAAACGCTTGTAGTGGTTATAAACTGCAACTGCTAGCACTTTCTTCGCGTATTCTTGACCGATTACATAGTCGTCAAGATGCTCACGAATCTCACGCGGCGTTGGCAGCGATTCCGATTCTTTCTTAGGAAGAACATCTTTAATTTCTTCACGAATAATGTCGTTACAAAGATCGACACATTCATCACAAATGTAAACAGAAGGACCTGCGATTAACTTGCGAACTTCGTGTTGGCTTTTGCCACAGAAAGAGCAGTAAAGCAGTTTACCGCTACCACCCTCTTTGCTTTTATCTGTCATTCGCTAACCTCTTAGCCTTAACTCTCTATGCTTGAGTGTATATCAATTTGAATCACTTTGCGTTAAACAATTGCCCTGCAATTATTGACCGCGGTGATTAAGAACTGAATCCACCAAGCCGTATTCTACTGCTTGATCAGCAGACATGAAGTTATCACGATCTGTATCGCGCTCAACAACTTCTAGAGGCTGACCTGTGTGCTCTGCCAATAGTTTGTTTAGCTTTTGTTTGATCGTTAGGATCTCTTGCGCGTGAATTTGAATATCAGACGCTTGGCCTTGGAAACCGCCAAGTGGCTGGTGAATCATTACACGTGAGTTTGGAAGCACGTGACGCTTACCAGGAGTACCACCCGCTAGTAAGAATGCACCCATAGAGCAAGCTTGACCCATACATACTGTGCTCACGTTTGGCTTGATGAACTGCATTGTGTCGTAGATAGACATGCCTGCTGTTACGCTACCGCCAGGTGAGTTGATGTAAAGATAGATATCTTTGTCTGGGTTTTCTGATTCCAAGAAAAGCAGTTGAGCCACGACAAGATTTGCCATGTGGTCTTCCACTTGACCTGTTAAGAAAATGATACGTTCTTTTAATAGACGAGAATAAATATCGTAAGAACGTTCACCACGGGAAGTCTGTTCAACCACCATAGGAACTAGTGCGTCCATAATCGATGGCATTGTATTTTTTTCTTGGTAGCTCATATTCTTATGTCCCTAAAATAAATGGCCCGAATGATTAAATCATACGGACCATTGTTAGCAGAATTGTTGACCGTACGTCAACCTTCTACGTCAGATATTACTATATTAAGCAGGTTGCTGATTCATTAGCTCGTTGAAGCTAACTTCTTTATCAGAAACTTGAGCTTTAGCGATGATTGCATCAATAGCTTGCTCTTCTAGAGCAACGTTGCGCATGTTGTTCATCATTTGCTCGTTTTGCTCGTAGTAAGCAATAACTTCTGTTGGATCTTCGTATGCTGTAGCCATCTCTTCGATGATAGCTTTAACTTTCTCGTCGTCAGCTTTTAGCTCTTCAGTCTTGATTACTTCACCAAGTAGAAGACCTACAACTACGCGACGTTTAGCTTGCTCTTCGAACAGCTCACGTGGAAGTTGGTCAGCAGCTTCAGTGTTGCCACCGAAACGTTGAGCAGCTTGTTGACGTAGAACACCGATCTCTTGATCGATTAGAGCAGAAGGTACGTCGATGTTGTTTTCGTTAACTAGACCGTCGATAGCTTGCTCTTTGATGCGGTTCTTAACAGCTTGCTTAAGCTCACGCTCCATGTTCTTACGAACTTCAGCTTTAAGACCTTCAACGCCGTCAGTTGCGCCGAACTTAGCAACGAATTCTTCGTTTAGTTCTGGAAGTTCACGAGCTTCAACTTTGTTTACTTTGATTGCAAACTTAGCTGCTTTACCTTTTAGGTTTTCAGCGTGGTAATCTTCTGGGAAGTTTACGTCGATTTCGAATTCCATACCTGCTGTTTTACCAACGATACCGTCTTCGAAGCCAGGGATCATGCGACCAGCGCCCATCTCTAGTGGGAAGTTCTCAGCTTTGCCGCCTTCAAACTCTTCACCGTCGATAGAACCAACGAAGTCGATAGTTGCACGAGAACCAGCGTCAGCAGCAGCTTCAACTTCAGTCCAAGTTGCTTGTTGCTTACGTAGAGTTTCGATCATCTCTTCAACGTCAGCTTCTTTAACTTCTACTGCTGGTTTCTCAACAGTGATGTTTTCTAGACCTTTCAGCTCAACTTCTGGGTAAACTTCAAAAGTTGCGTTGAATACTAGGTCAGCGCCTTCGTTGTTTTCAACTGGTGCGAAAGTAGGTGCGCCAGCTGGGTTGATTTTCTCTTTAACGATCGCTTCGATGAAGTGACGTTGCATTACTTCGCCCATCACGTCTTGACGTACTGCTTTGCCGTACATTTTAGCAACCATCTTCATTGGCACTTTGCCTTTACGGAAACCATCGAAACGACGGTTTTTCGCGATGTTGCGTAGTTCAGCTGTAACTGCATCTTCGATGTTAGCAGCAGGAACAGTAATATTAAGACGGCGCTCTAGGCCTTCTAGCGTTTCAACAGTAACTTGCATTATATAAACCTCAAAACTGGCTCAGTAATCTGAGCATATGAGCCGTAACTTAGCTTTAATTCAAAAGCAGACGTTGTTGGCTGCATCCTTGTGTAGTGCTCTATCCGAACACCTAATTTAAAATCGAGCATTGATGTCTGAATTGATTATTCAACCAAACACCAGACTAATCAGCGATATCTTCGTTCTTCACACGTCGATTAAAACGCAATAAAGCTTGTTTTCAGAAACAAGAAAGGTATCTCCGATTAGCCTCAGGACAGAAATTTTAGACGCGACATTCTAGCGATCTGTTTAATCTCTGTCGAGCCGTTCACCTCTGCATGATGATGAATGCTCTAAATTCGTCCAACTAAGTGATACAAAAACGATCAAATCATCACTTAGCACAACAGAAATGGGGACAATAGCGACTTTTTCAAGGGAATCGAGGGCTTTTTTTGCTAAAAACCTTAAAAAGAGATCTTGCTCTTGTTTTACCCCTCAGAGTCGATAACTTTTTCAACAATCCCCGTTACAAACCCTTAACCTACATCCATCTGTTCACTCTCTGCTTTCAGCAAAAACTACCGCTATTTGCTACCATAAACGAGAGAAGACAGGCTTGATTGTTTACCAAAGAAATCAGCGGAGAGCCTTCATGTTTCAAGCTTTTAAAATCCCAATACTGTTAATGGTCACATACAGTTTACTGATGGTGTTTGGCGGTCATTGGGTGTGGAGCACGAGCCATGAAAGTTTGTTAAATGATCATCAATCTAAGCTGGACCGCTTTTCTGTTCATATTTCAAGCCAATTGGATAAGTTCGCGCACATTCCCGAGCTGCTTTCAAAAGACAAAGAGCTGGTCGATGCCCTGCACTCTCCAAGTAACTCTGCGCAAATCGAACTCACTAATCGTTATCTAGAGCACGTAAACTCGGTGATTCAAGCATCCGACACCTACCTACTAGACAGTATCGGCACCACCATTGCAGCCAGTAACTGGAATCAACCGCGTTCTTTTATTCGTCGTAACTTTGCTTTCCGCCCCTACTTTCAAGAAGCGATTATTGGCAATGAAAATCAATATTTTGCGCTAGGTTCAACCTCTGGAAAGCGAGGCTATTATTATTCTTACCCCGTCTCCTATGCCGCCGAGATTATTGGCGTCATTGTCGTAAAGATGGATTTATCGCTGATTGAAGCAAGTTGGAAAGGCAAACAGAGTTTTTTTGTTGCTGACGATAAAGATCAAATTGTATTTATGTCGAGTAACCCTGAGTGGCTGTTCAAAAGCCTTCAGCCGCTAAGCGAAGTACAACACACTCGAATTCAAGAAAGCAGGCAGTATCTCGATACAAAAATAGAAAGCCTGCACTTCTCCGGCGATTTAGACAGTGCCACCAGTCGTATTGAGTCGCCACACAAACTCGTCCAAGAGCAGTTCTTTAGTTCTTCGCGTTTCCTAGCCGAACCAAGACTCACCATACGGGTATTTTCTCCAACCCACTTAGTTTGGTGGGACTTGGTTGCTTACCTTGTTGTTTTGAGCCTAATCTTTGCGATTATTTATCTAACAATGCAGCTCAACCACCATAGACAACAAAGACGAGCACAGATAGACAGGCTGCAATCCGAAGCCAAGCAAAAACTCGAATTTCAAGTGCTTGAACGTACATCGGAGTTACATGTTGAGATCAAACACCGTATCGAAACCGAGCATGTTCTGAGGCAAACCCAAGACGAGCTCATCCAAGCCGCCAAACTAGCAGTGCTAGGGCAGATGTCAGCGAGCATCAGTCACGAACTGAATAACCCGCTTGCCGCGATTCGCAGTTATGCCGACAACGGCCGATTGTTTCTTGCCAAAGAAAAAACCGATCGTGTCGATGACAATCTATCGCGAATCTCGGCACTCACTGATCGTATGGCGAAAATCAGCCACCAGCTTCGCTCGTTCGCCAAAAAATCTACTGCGGAAGAGCTACACACCTTACAAATACTCCCAGTTTTAAATTCATCGAAAGAGCTGATGAAGCCACAACTCAAGAGCGAGCGAGTTAAGGTCAACGAACTCCCTGAGACCTTTGATGCTTGCGTGCTCGCCAACGCCATTCAACTGGAACAGGTGATCATTAACCTGCTGACCAACGCGATTCAGGCGGTGGAACAACAAGATGACAAACAATTAGCTATTCTATTAGAGATTAGAGAGTCCGACCATCAACAAGCCAATACCTTGCTAATTCATGTCGATGATAACGGCCCCGGCTTCACCTCCCCTTCTAGCGGAAACTTTTTTGAACCCTTCCATACCACCAAGAAAAACGGACTTGGACTTGGGCTATCGATTTCTCAACAAATAATCAACGGAATAAATGGCAAGCTCGTTACCGGTAGTAGCCCTCAAGGCGGTGCTCGAATCAGCATAGAGTTGCCCCTTGTTGGACATGAACAGCAAACAAAAACTCAGCAATAACCAGAATACAAAGAAGTAAAGGAATCACTATGTGTCACGTCTATTTCATTGATGATGAATCCGATCTAAGAATGGCGATTGAACAGAGCTTCGAGCTCGCCGACATTGATGCCGAATTCTTTCCCGATGCGGAGTCAGCTCTGCTCGCGATTCAAGAAAACGGCTTACCTCACGTGATCATCACTGATATCTGTTTACCGGGTCTGTCTGGGCATGATCTGCTCAACACCGTGATGCACAAAGACAAAGAGATCCCCGTAATTATGATTACTGGTCACGGCGATATTTCGATGGCCGTTCAAGCAATCCAATACGGCGCCTATGACTTCATCGAAAAACCGTTCGCCAATGAGCGCCTAATCGAAACCACCAAGCGAGCGATAGAAAAACGTCAACTAACCCTCGAGAACCTTGAGTTAAAACGTTCACTCAAGGCCAGCCAAGCGCTTGGCCCAAGGATCATTGGTGACACACAATCAATGACAGAACTGCGGTCTATCATCACTCACGTTGCCGACACCAACGCCGATATTTTGTTATTTGGCGAAACTGGCACAGGCAAAGAATTAGTTGCACGTTCTCTACATGAACAAAGCAGCCGTCGAGAACAAAACTTCGTCGCGGTCAACTGCGGCGCGGTCCCTGAAAACCTGATTGAGAGTGAACTGTACGGCCATGAAAAAGGCGCATTCACTGGCGCAGAAAGCAAGCGAGTGGGTAAATTTGAATTTGCTCAAGGCGGAACTCTATTCTTGGATGAAATTGAGTCCATGCCGATGCAAGCACAAATTCGCCTGTTGCGCGTCTTGCAAGAGCGAGTCATCGAAAGGGTTGGATCTAATGGTTTAGTCCCTCTGGACATTCGAGTGATTGCGGCCACTAAAGTCGACTTAAAGAAAGCCGCTGAAGAAGGCACTTTCCGCCAAGATCTCTATTATCGACTTAACGTTGTGACCTTAGACTTGCCGCCGTTAAGAAGCAGACAAGAAGACATCCCAGCCCTGTTCCATCACTTCTTACTGGTTGCTGCGGCGCGTTATGGCAAGACAGCCCCAGCCCTTCCACAAAAGGAACTGCACGCACTTTTGGCTCATGATTGGCCGGGAAATGTTCGAGAATTACGTAATACTGCAGAGCGTTTTGTACTTTTAGGTAAGCTTTCTCACTTATCAGACAGCGCCACTGAAACTACTCAAGAACTGTCTTTGGCAGAATTGGTATCTGACTTTGAAAAAAACACGTTGAAGCAGGCACTTATTGAATGCAATGGCAGTATAAAAGAGACCATGGAGAGGCTGCAATTACCGAGGAAAACCCTCTACGATAAGATGCAAAAGCACCAGCTAACGAAAGAATCTTATAAGGTAGAACCAAACTAAATTAGATTTGGGAGCAAGATCACCTATACTTATTTCGACAACAGGATGTTATGCAATAAATATAATAAGGAAGTGGTTATGGGTGAGAAAACAAAAGTGCCATCGATTACAGATACTTTCGAGATAGATGGTATTTTTTATGCTGACAATCATGTCGATCTACACACGCCAGAATTAGAGGCAAAACGCGCTTTGTATGAGCAGATAAAGCCTCATTCAAATCGTGGCAGAAATATAGATGAGGAGGTCTAGCGACCTCCTCATTTTTTATGGATTAAATTCCATGTCAGTGAATGACTCAAATAGCTACTTGGTTATGATCTCTGGTCCCATCAAGGTGGTTGGTAACCATGTTGATACCCAAGGTACGTAAGTGACGATAATCAGGAATAAGAACATCACCCCAACCCACGGCAATGCGGCTTTTACCACGTTCATCATCGACATCTTCGCGACACCTGCGGTCACAAACAAATTGAGCCCGACAGGCGGCGTTATCATCCCTATCTCCATGTTCACCACCATCATGATACCTAGGTGAATTGGGTCGATACCGAGCGCAATTGCAATTGGGAATACCAAAGGAGCAACAATGATCAGCAAGCCTGATGGCTCCATGAACTGCCCACCAATCAAGAGTAAAACGTTTACTACAATCAAAAAGGTGATCGGACCCAAGCCCGCAGATAGCATAGACTCAGTGATCATTTGAGGAATGCGTTCTTCGGTCAGTACATGCTTAAGAATCAGAGCATTGGCAATGATAAACAGCAGCATGATCGTCAGCTTGCCTGCATCGTAAAGTGTGTCTTTGGTGTCTTTATGGAAAAACGTTTGGAACACCTTAACCAAAGCAGGCTTTGTATTGTTCTTGTCAGCGAAAGGTCCCATATCTTTATAGATAAAGTTAGCAATAAAGAATGCGTAAACCGCTGCAACAGCCGCCGCTTCTGTTGGTGTAAAAATACCGCCGTAGATACCACCCAGAATGATGACAATCAGCAGCAAGCCCCAGCTCGCATCTTTCGCAGCTGCGAACATCTCGCCCCAGCCCACAAATGGCTGTGCCGGAATCTTCTTAATACGTGCTGCGATGTAGATAGCAATCATCAACATCACACCCGCCAGCAAACCAGGAATAACGCCACCTAAGAACATACGACCTACCGATACATCGGTCGCCGCCGCGTATACCACCATCACGATGGACGGTGGAATCAAGATCCCCAACGTACCTGCGTTACAGATAACCCCTGCCGCGAACTCTTTTGAGTAGCCGTTTTTGATCATACCTGCGATAACGATACTACCGATCGCCACTACCGTTGCAGGAGATGAACCAGAAAGGGCTGCGAACATCATACATGCCACAACCGACGCCATCGCCAAGCCGCCGCGGAACCAACCCACCATCGCGATAGCAAAACGGATAATACGTTTCGCCACGCCACCAGTAGACATGAAGCTAGAGGCCAAAATAAAGAAAGGAATCGCTAAGAGTGTGTAGTGGCCTGCAAATGCATTAAACAGCGTTTGTGCGACTGAAGCTAATGACGCATCTGAGTGCATCAATAAGAATATTACGCTCGATAAACCGAGGGAAATTGCAATTGGTACACCGACCAACATGAAAGCAATTACCATTAAAAATAGAAATAACATTGCCATGATTAGTCTTCCTTACCGTTAGATTTTGTACTCGACTCATTCGCTTTGTTCTGCGGAGTCGAATTCAATACCGCTGTTGCATCTTCGTCAGGGCCCGCTAGCACGTCTGCTTTCAACGCATCCAGCTCTTCTTCGGCTTCGTGTCCTGCAATCATGCGGTCAAGCTTGCCTGTGACGACTTGGTAAGCAACTTGAGCAAAACGGAACGTTAGCATTGCCATACCAATCGGCAGCGCCATATAAGGAATAAAACGTGGCAGTTTCTCGTATCGCTCGCCTTCATTCAGCCAGTCAGCAAGAAACTGAAGCATCTCTGGCATTGGAATATCGTCGGTCTCGTACCATGCGCGATCGGTCGCGAATGGGTACCAATAATTCCAAGAACCGATAAGAAGTAAGATTGAAAATGCTAGGCAGCTTGTCACGGCGATGAGCGCATACACTTTGCGTAGCTTTTCTGGGGCAAGGTTGATGATCACATCAACACCAATGTGGAAGTGTTTTTTAACGCCATAAGATGCGCCCACTAACACCATCCAAGCAAACATGAACACGGTCAGTTCCAGTGCCCATAAGATGTTGTCATTGAATGCGTATCGAAATACCACGTTGGCAAAAGTAAGTAGCGTCATTGCGCCAAGGAAAAATGCGATTAGTGACTCTTCAATCACATCCGTAACTCTTCCGACTTTGGAAAAAAGAGAGGTTTCCAGTGCTGATTCGCTAGAATTTGGTTGTTCCATTTGAGGCTTTTCCATAATTGACTCCGCTTATAATTGTTTTAATAAGGAGTGACGAATACTCGCCACTCCCTTAGCGGTGTTATTGGTTTGAAGCTAACGCTGCATCGATAAGGTCTGAACCGATGTCTTTTTCAAACTTCTTCCATACTGGTTGAAGTGCAGCTACCCATGCTTCACGCTGTTCAGGCGTAAGTGTACGAACCTCACCACCCGCTTCGATGATGTTGTTTTTGTTCGCTAGGTTAACTTTTGAAGATTCTGCGTTACGCGTCTCAGACACTTCTTGAACGATAGTGCCAAGCTGTGTGCGTACATCTTCAGGTAGGTCTTTCCAGAAGTCGTTCGACGTTACTACCAGGTAATCAAGGATACCGTGGTTAGTTTCTGTCACGCCGTCTTGTACTTCAAAGAACTTCTTACCGTAGATGTTTGACCATGTGTTCTCTTGGCCATCGATAACCTTAGTTTGTAGGCCACCGTATACTTCTTTGAAAGACATCTTCTGTGGGTTAGCGCCTAGTTGTTCAAACTGAGCCACCAATACATCCGATGCTTGAACACGGAATTTCAAACCTTTTGCATCTTCAGGGCTGATAAGAGGTTTGTTCGCCGACATCTGTTTCATGCCATTGTGCCAAAACGCAAGACCTTGCAGGCCACGACGCTTCATCGCGTTCTTCAGCTTTTCACCAGATTCTGAGTTTTGGAAACGGTCAACGGCTTCTACGTCTTCAAATAGGAAAGGAAGGTCAAAAATGCGGTATTTCTTAGTGAACTTCTCAAATTTTGACAGCGATGGCGCCGCCATTTGAACATCACCATTTAACAGGGCTTCCAGTACCTTATTATCATCGTAAAGTGTTGAGTTAGGGAAAACTTGCATACAAGCTTTTCCATTCATTTCCCTGTTTACTCGCTCTTCCAGTAAAGAAGCGGCAATGCCTTTCGGGTGCTTATCGGTATTGGTTACATGACTGAATTTAATCACGATTTCACCTGGGTCACAGTTTGCAGCAGCATTAAAACTTGTGAGCGCCAGAGCAGATACAGACAGCAGGGTAAGAGGCTTAAACATTATTATTCTCCTTAGTAAACAAAGCAGCCCTTCAATGGGAACTGCGTGCTTTCACTAAGGCAATTAGCGCGCCATATTGACACAATTCATTAACAGGCCCTTAACCGCAAGGCTTCATCAGATCTGCCTGCAGTTGTCGCTAACTCGCTACAAAAATTAATGGGTGGAAAATGACACATAGAATATTTGTAAATGGGTGGGAGTTGACCAAAGCATCAGTGATAAATGAGGTCTGACCAAAAGCCCCTTTCACGATGATGCCTTGAAGTAATTTCAACCTATCCTGTAGAGTGCTGCACAACTTAGTCAGATTTACTGATCCACTACTTACCAAGAGTTGCTACCCATGAGTCAGATCTACCATCACCCAGTACAGATTTACTACGAAGATACCGATCACTCAGGTGTGGTTTATCACCCTAACTTTCTTAAATACTTTGAGCGTGCGCGCGAGCATGTGTTGGGCAGCGATAAACTGGCAGAGTTGTGGAATGAACATGGACTGGGGTTTGCGGTGTATAAAGCCAATATGACCTTTCAAGACGGCGTTGAGTTCGCAGAGATCTGCGATATCCGAACCTCTTTTGAGCTCGATGGCAAATACAAAACCTTATGGCGACAAGAGGTATGGCGTAAAGATGCAACCAAACCTGCCGTGATTGGTGATATCGAGATGGTTTGCCTAGATAAAGACAAACAACTTCAGCCTGTACCCGCTGAAGTATTACAAGCGATGCTTGGAGAGTCGAGCTAACTTTATTTTATCCACATAGACGTAAAGAGATGAGACGACGAAAAGGTTCTCATCTCTATCTGCATGGGGAGCAAATTCCCGCCAAGCGTCACCGCAAAGCGATACTGTTCATCCAGCCGCCCTAAGCAACACTGCCAATCTGTGGAACTATCGTCTTGTTGAGCAGAATCCAAATTCAACCCAATCCCGCTATGTAGCCTGATTTCGCGATACAAGCCTGATTGAAAGCCTGACGAACTGAGTTCCACTACTTGCTTGGTCAAAAATGTTCGCTTGGTCAAATTAGAGAAATCGAACGAGAAGCTTCGCAACGATGTGGCTAGCCCCTTGCCTGTCGCTTTGATATACGACTCCTTCAGCGCCCAAAGATCGAAAAAACGCTCTCTCTGCAGACTTTTCTTTGGACGTTCTTATCTAAACTAGATAGACGATCAAGACTTCTGCATACGCTTTTTCAAGCGCGCTAAATCAATTGCACTTGAGCGTACAGTAAGCTTGATGCATTCGTAGTCGTATTCTTCCTTCACCACACTCATGTTTGAGCGAATCTCACCGATAATGCCTTGTCCAGAATAAGGAATCGTGATCTCTTCTTCGATCATGCCTTGTTCAGCCACACCCACAATGTACTTGTGTAGTTTAGTGATATCGAGCGGGTCACGAGTCGAGGTCAGCATTGCATCTGGGAATTCTTCAATCAGCTCTAACTGTTCTTCTTCGCTCAATCTATCGCACTTGTTCAGTACCAATAGTTTTTCGCTGCCTTCAACGCCCACTTGCGCTAATACTTCGTGTACCACATCAAGCTGTGCGCGGAATGAAACATCAGAAGCATCAACCACATAAAGCAGTAATGAAGCATCATGCGCTTCTGCTAGTGTTGAGTGGAATGAAGCAACCAGATCGTGTGGCAGTTTCTTGATGAAACCCACCGTATCTGACACTAAGATACGCGGCTGAGTGATCGGCTGAAGTGCACGAACCGTGGTATCTAAGGTCGCGAATAGCTTATCTTCACCGCTCACTTCGGTTGCGGTCATAGCGCGCATCATCGAAGATTTACCCGCGTTGGTGTAGCCAACCAGAGCAACAGTGAAAAGCTCCGAACGCTGAGTGCGTCGGTTCTTCATTTCGTCTTGTACGCTAACCAGCTCACGCTTAAGTGCAGCAATTTGGTCACGTACTTTACGGCGGTCTAGCTCTAGTGAAGTTTCACCTGCACCCTGACCCATTTGACGCTCTTTATCACCGTCGGCCGTCTCACGCAGTCGAGGCACTAGGTAGTTTAGGCGAGCGATTTCAACTTGCAGACGTGCGGTACGAGTACGAGCATGACGGCTGAAGATCTCAATGATGATACCAGTACGGTCAAACACCTCGACACCCAAGTGAGCTTCTACATTACGCAGTTGAGATGGGCTCAAATCACAGTCGAATACCACTACGTCAGCAGTACCAAACTCCACGTCTTCAGATGGAAGATCATCAAAATCTAACTCATCGATACCAGCACGAAAATCAAAAGACTCATCGATAAAATCTTCATCTTCGGCTTCTTCAATCGAACCTTGGTAACCGGTTAAGTGTGCAATTTCTGCAAGCTTACCTGCGCCCAACACGTTTTGTCGTTGTGTTGAACTGTGGTGCTGTGATTGTGTACCGACCACTTTAAACCCTAGGGTTGTTACTAAGCGAGCAAGTTCGGCAAGAGACTCTTTTGCTTCGTCACCTTTGAAGTCCGGTGTCGTAATAGAAATAAGTAAAGCGTTACTAGCTGAGGGTTTTGCTGTTAGTTTCATGTATTCTTCTGTTTATGCACTAATGTGCAACCTAGTATTTGGTCTAAAGTAGCGCGATCCTACGCTGTTCTCGGTCAGCTTTATAGAGCTAACGGAGGCTAATTAGCGATATTATTGCAGTTAATCCATTTATCTCGTTTATCCCTCTGTTTTCGTGAGGAAATAAAACAGGCTAAAACAACAAAAAAGACAGCATCACGTTACTTATTAGTAATTAGTGATACTGCCTTTGCTAAAGCTTAGACTCTCATTGAGCTACTGTCTCAAAAACTAAAAATCAATTCTCGCTTCAGTCTGAGCATCAAAGAATACCGCCTTTGATAAGTCAAAATGCAGCGGCGCCATTTGCCCAACTGACACTTCAAATTCTGGCGACAAGCGACATGCCACTTCTTGGTCGTTCACTTTCACCATCGCAATCGTATCTGGCCCTGTTGGTTCTAGCACTTCTAACTGCAAGTCTAGCTTGGTCGTTGCCGACACATCTTCACTTTCCTGCTCGGTAATATGTTCAGGGCGCAGGCCAATCACCACTTCTTTGCCATCTTGCTCACGCATGCTTTGTGGTAATCGAATGTGGTGCTCTTGCTCAGCTGTACCCGTTACTTTGATGATCGGATTCTGCTCATCATCCAAATCCACCATGGTCTTAATGAAGTTCATAGATGGTGAACCCATAAAGCCCGCCACGAACATGTTATTTGGCTTGGTGTAGATCTCTTGCGGCGTACCGAGTTGCTGCAGTTCACCATCTTTCATCACCGCAATACGGTCAGCCAAGGTCATCGCCTCGATTTGGTCATGGGTCACGTAGACAATGGTGGTGTTCAGCTTTTGGTGCAGACGTTTGATCTGGTGTCGCATCTCGACACGTAGCTTGGCATCCAAGTTAGAAAGCGGCTCATCGAACAGATACAGCTTAGGACGACGCGCCAAAGCGCGCCCCATAGCGACACGTTGACGCTGACCACCAGATAGCTGCGATGGTTTACGATCAAGCAGTTGTTCGATTTGTAGCATTTCAGCGACGCGATTCACTTCTGCGTCGATTTCGTCTTGTGGCATCTTGCGGATCTTCAAGCCGAAGGCGATATTGCCGCGTACCGTCATGTTTGGGTAAAGTGCGTACGACTGGAATACCATCGCGATGTCGCGGTCTTTAGGTTCAACCTGGGCCACGTCAACACCATCAATCACGATTTCACCCGAGCTAATATTTTCTAGCCCAGCAATGGTGTTCATTAGGGTGGATTTTCCACACCCCGAAGGGCCGACAAGTATCAAGAACTCCCCCGAATCGATACTGATGTCGATGCCCTTTAACGTTTCGTTGTCCGCGTTGCGATAGGTTTTACGGATCTGTTTTAAATCTAATGTTGCCATGGGTAATTATCCTTTTACTGATCCTGCCGTTAGGCCACGAACAAAATATTTTCCTGCGAAGACATACACCAACAGCGTTGGCAGCGCGGCGATGATCGCGGCAGCCATATCAACGTTGTATTCTTTAACGCCCGTGCTGGTGTTGACTAAGTTATTTAATGCTACGGTGATTGGCTGAGTCTCTGAGCCGGAATACACCACCCCGAACAAGAAATCGTTCCAGATTGCGGTGAACTGCCAGATCACCGTCACCATGATGATAGGCGTAGAGATCGGTAATAAGATCTTGAAGAAAATGGTAAAGAAGCCTGCACCATCCAGTTTTGCTGCTTTGATCAATTCATCCGGAATCGAGATGTAGAAGTTACGGAAAAACAGAGTTGTAAACGCCATACCGTAGATAACGTGCACAATCACCAAGCCGATGGTTGTGTTCGCTAGCCCCATCTTGCCGAGCATGGTTGCCATTGGTAGTAGCACCACTTGGAACGGAATGAAGCAACCAAACAACAGTAAGCTGAAGAACAGATTCGAGCCTCGGAATTGCCATTTCGTCACTACATAACCATTGAATGCTCCGAGCAATGTTGAGATTGCGACCGCAGGAATCACCATTTGGAATGAGTTCCAAAAGTAACCTTTGATGCCTTCACATTTTACGCCCGTACAAGCGGTATCCCACGCTTTATACCAAGCATCAAACACCCACTCTTTCGGCAAACTCATCAAGTTACCCGCCTTAATGTCTGGCAAAGTTTTGAATGAGGTCAGCGCCATGACAAACAATGGCATTAGATACACCAAGCAGAAGAAAAGCAGTGTTGAATAAATAAAGATTCGAGCAAAATTGATGTTATTCATCATGACTTTTTCTCCCTAAGTTCAGAGTAAAGATAAGGCACGAGAATCGCTAAGATACCAGCAAGCATCATCATGGCACTGGCAGCACCAAGGCCGATTTGTCCACGCGTAAATGAGTGTGCGTACATGAATAGCGCAGGAAGATCCGATGAATAACCTGGGCCACCCGCTGTCATCGCGGTCACAAGGTCGAAACTCTTAATCGCAATGTGTGAGGTGATGATCACCGCGCTGAAAACCACAGGGCGCAAGCAAGGTAGAATGATTTTCAGATAAATAGTGGGTAAGCTTGCCCCATCAATTTGAGCGGCTTTGATGATTGAAGAATCAATGCCACGAAGGCCGGCTAAGAACATCGCCATCACGAAGCCTGACGACTGCCAAAGTGCTGCGATAACCAAGGTATAGACCGACATTTCAGAGTCGACTAACCAATCGAATTTGAAGTCGGTAAAGCCCCAATCTTGCATCAGTTTTTCAATGCCAAGACCCGGATTGAGAATCCATTTCCAAGCGGTACCCGTCACGATGAATGACAAGGCCATTGGGTATAAATAAATGGTACGAATCGCGCCTTCTTGACGGATGTTCTGGTCAAGCAATACCGCCAAACCCACACCCAACAAGATAGCAATCGCCATGAACAGAAAACCAAACACACCGAGGTTGGTGATTGAGGTGATCCAGCGATCGTTGTCCATCAGCTTTTCATATTGAGCTAAACCAACAAAGTTGAAGCTCGGTAAAAATCGAGAATTCGTAAACGACAGCGCCGCCGTCCAGAATATATAGCCGTAGATACACACCACGGTCACTAACGCGGTCGGCGCCAGTACAATCTTGGGTAACCAATGTTGCAACCTGTCAGCAAAGCTAGGCTTGGGCGCAGGCTGGCTCCTTGTGGGTTTTGGAGTCGACTCAGTCAAAACATGCTCCATAACTTATCCTTGTTGCACAATCGAGCCAATGGCTTACCTTTCGGCACCACATCAGCATCACGCATATCAGAATTGGGAGTGAAGAGTAGATAGGCTCCCTACGAGCCTACCCACCCTGGGGGTTTGGTAAAGCAACACAACCCGTCACTCACGTGCGTTGTGTGTCGCTTATCAAGTTATATTAGATAGCCGCTTTCACAGCTTTCGCTAACTTAGCCGCCGCTTGTTTTGGATCGGCATCTTTTTCGTTGAAGAAGTTGGTTACCACGTCGTAAATCGCGCCTTGAGCGTAGCTTGTTGTCGCTAGGCCGTGAGCCATACTCGGAACAAGATCGCCAGATTTCGCACTCGCTTTGAAGGTTGCCATTGAATCCAACGCACATTGGTCGAACTTAGACATGTCCATATCTAGACGTACAGGGATAGAACCCTTGTTAAGGTTGAAGACTTCTTGGAAATCTTTGGTAAGAATGGTTTTCGCTAGGTCTTGCTGCGCTTTTTGGTTCTCTTTGTCACTCAGCTCAAAGAACGCAAAGCTATCGATGTTGAAAGTGAATTGGCCATCAGTGCCCGGTGCTGGTGCACAGATGTAATCTTTACCCGGTACTTTGCCTGCCGCAGTAAATTCACCTTTCGCCCAGTCACCCATGATCTGCATTGCCGCTTCGCCATTGATAACCATCGAAGTTGCTACGTTCCAATCACGACCCGGAGAGTTGCTGTCGATGTAATCACGCATCTTTTTGAACTTGGTGAATACTTCCACCATTTTGTCACCAGACAACACGTCCATATCCAGGTCAACGAACGCTTTGTTGTAGTCTTCACTGCCTAGCACATCAAGTGCCACCGCTTCGAATACCGTCGCGTCTTGCCAAGGTTGACCACCGTGAGCCAGTGGAATGAAGCCAGCCGCTTTAATCTTGTCTGCAGCAACGAAGAACTCATCTAACGTAGTTGGAACCGTCACGCCTGATTTTTCTAAAACAACAGGGTTCGCCCATAGCCAGTTAACACGGTGAACGTTGACAGGAACCGCCACATATTCGCCGTCCCACTTCATGACTTTGGTTACCACCTCTGGCAGTAACTCATCCCATTGTTCTTGTTTAGCAGTCGCATCGAGAGACGTTAGAAAACCTAAACCACCCCACTCTTGAATATCATGACCTTTAATCTGTGCCGCAGATGGAGGATTGCCCGATACTGCTCGAGTTTTCAAAACAGTCATCGCACTTTCACCGCCGCCACCAGCAACAGCAAAATCTTTCCAAGTATGGCCTTGATCTTCAATCATCTCTTTCAGTACCGCTGCGGATTTCGCTTCGCCACCGGCAGTCCACCAGTGAAGCACTTCCACTTCACCAGCTTGAGAAAATGTTGAGGCAGCAAGAAGAGATAGAGTAAGTAGGGTTTTATTGATTTTCATTATTATCTTCCATGTTTTAGCGGACTCGACGTCCGGTTCAATACAGAGTCTACTTATTCTGATTTGTAAGATTGAAACAAAAGGTAAGCTCAATGTAACACAATTGTTACATTAAACTTCTAGGCCGCGTGGAATATAGACTTTAGCTTCTAAGCCGCCTTGAGGGGAGTTACGAATAATGAGATCTCCGCCGTGTCCGTGTAGGATGTTTCGACAGATTCCAAGCCCTAAACCGTGTCCTTGGTCGTCAGTGGCGAGCCTGAAGTAAGGTTCAAAAACTAACTCTAGCTTGTCTTCTGGAATACCGAGACCACGGTCTTGAATGGTCACGACCACCCAAAGATCATCACCGCTGATTTCAACAACTGCTGAGGAACCATACTTAACCGCGTTGTCGATTAAGTTGGTGAGTACACGCTTTATCGCCAGTGGTTTAGCGACCAATGGCTCAATGACGACCGGCTCGAACTCAACCTTTGTCTGATACTGGTTATGAGATTCAATCACTGCAAGTACCATTTCGTTGAGGTCAATAATGGCATTATTCTCGTGTAGATCGGTGTCTCTTACCGCTTGCAAAGCACCTTTAACCATCATCTCAAGCTCATCGAGATCTTTGTTGAATTTGTCTTTCTTTACTTCACTCTCCAACAACTCTGCACGCAATCTAAGCCGTGTTATTGGTGTCTTTAAATCATGTGAGATTGCAGAGAAAAGGTGCTCACGGTCGGCAACATAGCGACGAATCCGTTGCTGCATTCGATTAAACGCTCGGGTCGCCGTCACCAGCTCAGTAGCCCCCTCTTCGTTAAGTGGCGGCTGCTGAATATCCATACTCATCTCATTGGCCGCTCTTGCTAATTTTTTAAGAGGGCGTACTTGCCGACGAATCATCAAGTAAGTCAAAACCAAAAGAATGAGGGTCGAGGAAACTAAGAAGATCACCTGTTCTCTGCCGAGAATCGTATCGTCGAGTTTGACGTAAGGCGCAGGCAACAACGCGGCGATATACACCCATTCATGACTGGCTAATTCTATCTGAACAACCAGAATAGGAGGGTTAAGAGGTTCTAAGGTTAAAGTATGATGTGCCCACGATCGTGGGAGATCGCTCAAGTAGATGTCATTTTTAAGCAAACGAAGATGTTCAGGGCGAGAGAAATCAACCCGCACTGATTCGACTTTATTGAGCTTGCTACTCAAAACACTTTCTATCGCTTCAATCGAGGCGGTTTTTAAACGGGTATCAGGGATCGGTTCGACAATCAACGCCTCTTTATTGAAAGAAACGAAGAAGCGCGTACCGCCCATATTACGGATTTGATCCAACACGATATGGCGATATTTAACGGGCAGAGACTGGAAGAAAGTCACCGTCGAGGCAAACATATTGGCCATGCTTGAAGAGGCAGAACGAATCCCCTCCAGTTCTTTGTGTTTGGATTCGCTATACCAAATAGACGTTGCGATACCTTGAGCTATCACCACAGCTAACAAGGTCAGTAACAATGTTCTGGCAACCAAAGAGTTTGGCTTTAACCGACTCAACCCGTTCATAGGAAATACTTCATTGCCGAGGTGCTCATTAACATCACTTGATTATCAGTGTTCATACTGAACAGGCACAGCGAGGATATAGCCATTACCGCGCATGGTTTTGATGTAGTGAGGATACTTGCCACTGTCGCCCAATCGGCTTCTCAGACGACTAAGCTGCACATCAATGCCTCGCTCAAAAGGCAACGCTTCACGGCCTCTGGTCGCGAATGAGATAGTGTCACGGTCGAGAACTTCGTTAGGGCGAGTTAAGAACAACATCAACAGAGAAAAATCACTGCCCGACAAATCCATCTCTTCCGAGTTTTCATTGTGGGAAATTCGATGCGCTAACGTATCAAGCGTCCAATCACCAAAAACAATCTGTTTTGGCAATGCATCACTTGTCTTGTCATCCACCACTTGAACGCGGCGCAACAACGCTTTGATACGCGCCATTAACTGACGAGGGCTAAACGGCTTGGCAATGTAATCATCAGCACCAATTTCTAAGCCGATAATTTGGTCGGTTTCATCCGATACGGCAGTCAGCATGATGATAGGCACATTCGATTGCTTACGGACGCGTTGACACAAGGTAAAACCATCGTCACCGGGTAGCATCACATCAAGCAGAATCAGATCTGGATAACCTTGGTTTTGCAGATGAGCTTCTAGTTCAACACCATCTCCCACAGAAGAAACATCGAAACCAGATTTTGTGAGGTACTCTTCCAGCAGCTCGCGGATTTCTTGATCATCATCCACCACGAGAATTCGAGTATTTGTTGGCATCGCCCAAACCTATTAAATTTACAACTTATTCACATAGTGTATAGGCTGGCCGATTGTTTGATTATTGACATGTTTGTAAAGTTAGAAGAACAAACAGATAAAGATCACAACTTAGTGACCTCTATCTGAATCTTTAGGGCTTAATCCGCTATTGGTTGGTTATGAAGAGCAGCTGATCTCCATGGCTTTACCCCACTCAGGAGGTAGAGCCGCAAGGTATTCATAATCCGGGTGTTCCGCATAAGGGTCTGCCAGCACCACCATTAGTGCATCAATATCGCTGCTATCACCGCGCTCAGCTTTATCTATCGCCAGTTGAGCAAGGTAATTTCTGAGGATGTATTTCGGGTTTACTTGTCTCATCTTTTCACAGCGCTCGGCCACTGAGCTATCTTCCAATTCGCAGCGTTGTAAGTAGTTATCTACCCACAGTTTTGCTGCCTCTCGATCAATTATCAGATCAATCACTTCTTGTGGCGACAAGGTGTCTAGGTTCGATAGCGTTCTAAAGAACCTTGGGTAGTCGACTTTGTTTTGCGACATCAGCTCGAACATAGATTCAAACAAACGACTGTCGCCTTCTTGTTTCGAAAGTAGCCCCAACTTACGACGCATCATCTGACTAAAGTAACCGTTCATTTGCGGTTCGTACTGCTCTAAAGCCGCCTCTAAGTCGGCCTTATCCACCAGCGGAGAAAGTGAGTGAGCCAGTGCCGACAGGTTCCAAAGCCCTATTCTTGGCTGCTGGTTAAAAGCATAACGACCTTGGTAATCCGAGTGATTACAGATCAATCTTGGGTCATATTCATCAAGAAACGCGAACGGGCCATAATCGAAAGTTTGCCCGATGATCGACATGTTATCGGTGTTCATCACGCCATGAGCAAAACCATTCGCTTGCCACAACGCAATCATCTCCGCGGTACGGTCAACAATCTGATTAAACATAGCAGCGTAGGGTTTCTCTTCATCGAGACACTCAGGGAAGTGCCATTCAATGACTTTATCGGCCAGCAACTTATGCTCAGCCAACTGATTGGTATAAAACAGATGTTCAAAGTGACCGAAACGGATGTGTGATTCGGCAGCACGCACCAACAATGCGCCCCACTCTTGCTTCTCTCGATATACCGGTGTGTCGCTGGTCATCATAGCCAACGCGCGAGTGGTTGGGATATTGAGCCCTGCCATCGCTTCGCTACATAAGTACTCACGAACGGTTGATCGAATAACAGCGCGTCCATCGCCCATACGTGAATAGGGCGTTTTACCGGCACCTTTAAGGTGTAAATCGAACGTTTCGCCACTTTTCGCGACAATTTGAGCTAATAACAGCCCTCTTCCATCACCTAAATCCGGGTTATAAGAACCAAACTGGTGGCCTGCGTATTTCATTGCTACAGGCGAAAACTGCTCTGGTTCCACATTGCCAGACAAGGTATCTAGCAATTCTTCTGAAGCGCTCTCAAATGACGGAAAGCCAAGGTCAGTTGCAAGGGTTTGATTCCAGGCGAGCCATTGGACATTGCTTAACGGAGTTGGTTGGATTGGGGTATAGAACAGTCGAGGTAATGCAGTAAATCGATTGTTAAATGAAATAGAATCCCAGACAGACATGAGAGATACACTGTAGATAAAAGATAACTTAAGATTATCACAGTTTCGTAACAACTTCAGAAGTGCGATGGCGCTTGTTTATAGAGGTAAGGTGATAAACCATTCCACAGGAAGAAAGTGGTGACTAGGAGTAAATTACTGGGGGATGCTTGCTAGAAGAAGATGACTAAGAAAAAGTTAAGTGGCTAGCCTGATGAGAAAAGCCACATTTATAAGAGAAAGAGTTCTGACTTTGAAGACTTTTTAACAAGTGATTTCATAATAAAAACTAAAACTATAGAGCCATGAAGCTGACTACATTAGAGCAAGAATACCCACTAGAGAAAGGGTAGAGAAAATCCAAGTACGACTGATTACGCCAAAGTTACTGTGTTGAATCATTTCTTGATGCTGCATATGTCTCTCCTTGAGAACGTGATGGTGTAACTACAATATATCGGCTTTTCGCCAAAAGCAGCAAGCACATTAATGTTAACCTTTTATGACAGCATCAAGAATATTCTGTAACCATTCACCTCTCTGATAAAACAGAAAGTTATGCTCGACTGGTCGTCGAAAGCAGTGCGCCAGCCCCAATAAAGACACCTCCAGTGACACGATTAAAGACCTTGGCTCGACCTTTCGCAAACAACCAATTTGACGACTTCGCCCCCAAGTAGGCATACACCAATAACCAAGACAATTCCATCACTGCGAAGGTAAAAGCAAACACGGTAAACTGTGGTAATAGCGCAATTGAGGGATCAATAAACTGTGGGAAAAGTGCAGTAAAAAACAAGATAGCTTTGGGGTTACTCGCGCCAACAATAAAGCCACTTAAGTAATGCTGCGCAGCGCTTTCTTTGACAGATTGAGCACCGCCTTGTTGATCCGATAACTTGTCATAATCTTGTTGGCTAGAGCGCAGAGACTTCCAACCGAGGAAGATCAGATAAGCTGCACCAGTCCATTTTATGACATTAAATACCACTTCAGACGAAGCAATAATTACCCCTAGCCCGGTAAACGATAAAGTTAAAATACCAGTAATCGCAGTTAAGCTCCCCAAGGCAGTAAATATCGATAATTTAAAGCCAGATTGCACACCTTTGGTCATGCACAATAAAGAACTTGGGCCTGGTGATGCCGTTAAAATTAGCACCGCTAATAAATAATAAATCCATGTATCAAAGCTCATCGTGAATCCTCCTTAACTCACTAAAACGACTAAATATTAAACACCAATATGTAATAAGCCCTCATATTAATCAACTAAATATTGCGCTTAACGTCTTCGATATAAATGCAAACATCTTTAATCTAGGCAATAAAAAACGCCATGCATTGCTGCATGGCGTTTAAATAAAAACGTTTCAAATCGAACGTCTTACTAGATGTCAGGTTCTAAGCTTACAGCCCTAAGATAGGGGCACTAACCTAATAATTGAAACCTAGTCTTTGTAGATAGAGAACTCATCAGCGCAAGCAACAAGCTGCTCACGAGTGATCATGAATACGCCATGACCACCGTTAGAGAATTCAATCCAAGTGAATGGAATCTCTGGGTACTGATCCATCATATGAACCATTGAGTTACCAACTTCACAGATAAGAATACCGTCGTCAGTTAGGTAGTCTGGTGCATTAGCTAAGATGCGACGAACCAATTTCAGACCGTCTGTACCCGCTGCTAGGCCAAGTTCTGGCTCGTGAGTAAACTCATCTGGCAGGCTGTTCATATCTTCTTCGTCCACGTAAGGTGGGTTCGATACGATCAGGTTGTATTTCTCTTTTGGCAAATCACGGAAAAGATCTGAACGGATTGGGAACACTTGCTGCTCCATGCCGTGATCTTGAACGTTCTGCTCTGCAACTTGCAATGCGTCAGTAGAGATATCAATCGCATCTACTTCAGCGTCTGGGAATGCGTGAGCACAAGCAATAGCGATACAACCACTACCCGTACACATATCCATGATGCGAGTTGGCTCTTCAGTTAACCAAGGTTGGAATTGAGCTTCGATCAGCTCACCAATTGGAGAACGAGGCACAAGAACGCGCTCATCAACGAAGAACTCAAGACCACAGAACCAAGCTTTGTTGGTTAGGTAAGCCGTTGGTGTACGATCATTAATACGCTTGATTACGCGCTCAACAATACGTAGACGTTCGCTACTCGTTAGACGAGAGCTCATCACATGCGAAGGAACATCAATCGGCAGATAAAGAGTAGGTAAGATAAGTTGTACTGCCTCATCCCACGCGTTATCAGTGCCGTGACCATAAAATAGGCCCGCTGCGTTAAAGCGGCTAACAGTCCAACGAATCACATCTTGAAGCGTGTGTAGTTCTGATACCGCTTCTTCTACAAAAATCTTATCCAAAATTGTCTCCGAAAAGCGCTACAATACTGCTAATTACGTTTCTAATTAGAATTCATAACCTGATGAGCAAAAAAGACACCGACTTCGATGACGATTTCGCCCTGTTCAACGATGCAGTAAAGGGCGTTAAAAAGTTGCAACAGGATACCATAGTCCAGCAGCCAAAAAGAAATGCCAAGCAAAAAGAAATTACTCGAACGGCAAGACAAGCCAGTGATAGCGAGTTTTATTTCTCGGATGAGTTCATTCCGCATCTTAGCGAAGACGGTCCGACGCGTTATGCGCGTGATGATGTCTCTAAATATGAGGTCAAGCGCCTCCGTCGTGGTGTCTACGTGCCTGACGTGTATCTCGATATGCATGGTATGACTCAACAAGAAGCCAAACGTGAGCTTGGCGCGATGATTGCGCACTGCGTGAAAGAGAGCGTGGCGTGTGCCTGTGTTCAACACGGTATCGGTAAACACATCCTTAAACAGAAGGTGCCTTTGTGGTTAGCACAGCACCCAGACGTGATGGCTTTCCACCAAGCGCCGTTAGAGTTTGGCGGCAATGGCGCGCTGTTAGTCTTGCTTTCGGTTCCTGAGAAGTAATTCTGGTTAACAAACTCTCTCTCACCAAAAAACAACAAAGGGCATCC
This sequence comes from Vibrio sp. 10N.222.49.C12, assembly GCF_041475025.1. Classification (NCBI taxonomy): domain Bacteria; kingdom Pseudomonadati; phylum Pseudomonadota; class Gammaproteobacteria; order Vibrionales; family Vibrionaceae; genus Vibrio; species Vibrio sp. 10N.222.49.C12. Next base: position 51,017 of record NZ_JBFRVF010000060.1, read on the forward strand.
CAATCATATTGAGATGCCCTTTCTAATTGTCTGCAACTTTGTCATCAAACAGAGCTCAACGAGCTTATGGATTGATGTTCCAAAGCAACTCACCTTTTTGTGTCTCAAGGTTGAAGTCGATACACGCTAGGCCCGAAGTGGGAAACATAGGCGGCGCCATGCCTGTTGCAAACTCTGCAGTTAGGTAGCCCACTAGAGGTAAATGAGAAACAAATAAAATGGTCTCTAGTTTTTCTACTTCAGCCATTGCTAAGGTCAAATCAAACACATCGTCGGACATTCCATAAGGCGTAATATCATCACAGGTTTCTACTTTCTTTCCAGAAAACGCCTGAGAGATCTCTAACCACGTTTCTTGTGCCCTTAAATATGGGCTCACCAGCACTTTATCGAATTGACTAATCCCCTGCTCATTTGCAGCTTGTGCCACGGCAAGAGAAGCCATTTTCCCGCGCTTGGTCAACGCTCTTTCTGCATCCGAGTTGGCAAAATGTTCTGCTTCACCGTGGCGCATAATGAATATTTTCATGTTCAATCCTGTCTTCGTAACATGTCGAAAGTCGATATATCCCATATATCAGCGAAACGCTACTTAGGTTTGGCTCTCAATCCAGAGAAACCGCAGTCAATATAAATAATTATATCAAGTCACTTGCCAAAGAGTTCGACTTTCTTAACAATCTTGTTAAAAGAAAATAAATTACTGATAAAAATCGATAAAAGTGATTTAGAAATCGCCAAAAAGCACTTCATATCCCAAAATATGATCACAAGGTTTGCACGCCGAATCATCGGGTACATAATTTAAAAACCACCTTCTCTGGAGATGCTCCTGTGCACTTAAGCCCAAATGATGAACATCAATACCGCTACATAACCTTAAATAACGGGTTACGTGTACTGTTAGTTCAGGATCAAAATGCTCAAAAAGCAGCAGCCGCATTAGCCGTCAATGTGGGGCATTTTGATGACCCTACAGACCGAGAGGGTTTAGCACACTACTTAGAGCATATGCTATTTTTGGGAACTGAAAAGTATCCAAAGGTCGGAGAGTTCCAAAGTTTTATCAGCCAGCATGGCGGTAGCAACAACGCTTGGACAGGAACAGAGCACACCTGCTTCTTTTTTGATGTTGAATTGAATGCCTTTGAAACCGCACTCGATCGCTTCAGCCAATTTTTTACCGCTCCCCTTTTCAACGAAGAAGCGTTAGACAAAGAACGCCAAGCCGTTGACTCCGAATACAAGATGAAACTCAACGACGACTCACGACGCTTGTACCAAGTTACCAAAGAACTGGTGAATCACAATCACCCATTCTCGAAGTTTTCTGTCGGTAATATCGATACGTTGGGTGACAGAAACGGCGAGACGATTCGACAAGAGATCTTGGCTTTCCACCAGCAACAATACTCTGCTGACTTGATGACACTGACACTGTCTGGCAATCAGTCGTTAGATGAGATGCAAAGCTGGGTTGAGGATCGCTTTAGCTCAATCACCAATCACAACCTACAAGGCAAAAAGGTTGAAGTTCCGATTGTCGGCGAGTTAAGTACGGGTGTACAAGTCCGCGTTGAGCCGATTAAAGAAGTGCGCAAACTGATCTTAACCTTCCCGATGCCAAGCATGGACGAACACTACGGCGTTAAGCCTTTGTCGTTCTTTGCCCACCTTTTAGGTTACGAAGGTGAAGGCAGTTTGATGATGCAACTCAAAGAGAAAGGCTGGATAACATCTCTCTCTGCAGGTGGTGGCGCGAGTGGCAGTAACTACCGTGATTTCACAGTCAGTTGCTCATTGACCATAGAAGGTTTAACCAAAACCGATAACATCATCCAAGCGATATTTCAGTACATCAAGTTAGTCGAACAACAAGGCATAGAAGAGTGGCGCTACCTAGAAAAACGCGCCGTTTTAGAGTCTGCTTTCCGCTTTCAAGAGCCAGCAAGACCGCTTGATGTGGTCAGCCACCTTGTTATCAACATGCAGCACTACCAAGAGCAAGATGTGGTTTATGGCGATTACAAAATGTCGCATTTCGATGACGAATTACAGCGTGCTTTGCTGCCTTACTTAACCGTCGACAACATGCGGGCAACCATTGTTGCTCAGGGATTCGAGTATGACAGGGAAGCGAAGTGGTACTTTACGCCCTACTCGGTCACACCTTTTAGCGCTGAACAAGTTCAATGCTTTACGTGCATTAACCCCGGTTGGCAGTTTGAACTCCCAAGCAAAAACCCGTTTATTTGCTACGATCTAGACCCGACTGAACTCGAAGGTGACGCTAAGTTCCCACAACTGTTAGAAGAGCTCGACGGCTTTAAGCTGTGGCACCTGCAAGACCATCAATTTCGAGTTCCTAAAGGTGTGGTGTATGTCGCTATCGATAGCCCGCACTCAGTTGCTAGCCCAAGAAATATCGTTAAAACACGCTTGTGTGTAGAAATGTTCTTAGACTCGCTAGAAAAAGATACGTATCAGGCTGAAATCGCCGGAATGGGCTACAACATGTACACCCATCAGGGCGGTGTAACGCTCACTCTGTCTGGGTTTAGCGAGAAGCAGCCACAACTGCTCAATATGATTCTTGAACGTTTCCAAGCACGCGACTTTAGTCCAACACGCTTCGAAACCATCAAGCATCAATTGCTGAGAAACTGGAACAACGCGTCGCAAGATCGCCCTATTTCGCAGTTGTTTAATGCAATGACTGGGATACTTCAACCAAATAACCCGCCTTATTCCGTGTTAATTGAAGCCCTAGAAACGATAGAGGTCGATGAGCTCTCCTCTTTTGTTCAAGCAATCTTGGCGGAACTTCATGTTGAGATGTTTGTGTATGGCGACTGGAAAAAAGCCGATGCACACAAGATGGCTGAAACGCTAAAAGATGCACTGCGTGTTCAAGATCAGGCTTACGAAGAATCACTGCGTCCGCTCATCATGCTCGGTGAAAACGGCAGCTTCCAACGTGAAGTGGTGTGTAACCAAGATGATTCAGCAATTGTGGTTTATTACCAATGCCCTGATATTTCACCTAAAAATATCGCGCTGTATTCATTGGCAAACCATTTGATGTCGGCCACTTTCTTCCATGAGATACGAACCAAGCAGCAGCTAGGTTACATGGTCGGTACTGGCAATATGCCGCTCAACCGACACCCTGGTATTGTGTTGTATGTGCAATCACCGAATGCCGCCCCTGCTGACTTGTTAGCTTCAATAGATGAGTTCCTCAATGCCTTTTACATGGTGCTGTTGGAGCTTAACGACTATCAATGGCACAGCAGTAAGCGCGGTCTCTGGAATCAGATTTCGGCACCAGATACGACTTTGCGAGGGCGAGCTCAGCGCTTATGGGTTGCGATAGGCAATAAGGATGTTGAGTTCAACCAGAGAGAGCGCGTATTGGAAGACCTTAAGGGGTTAACTCGCTCAGACATGATGCGTTTTGTGGTTAGCCAGCTAAAACCACGCACGGCAAATCGCCTGATTATGCATGCTCACGGTAATGCTCATAATGAGGAAGAGAAGCTGTCAGCAGGTGTTGAAATTGGCTCTATTGATGAGTTTCAGTTACGCCCGAAAGATACTGAGCTAGGCTGATAAAGCTGGAATGAAAATCATAAGGTTGATGTGAAAGCATCAACCTTTTTTATTGGATGCAGTCCAAAAGCAGATCTCCTATTACGCTCCTTCGTCGCTTTAGGAGATGACGGTAGTTTTGATTGACGTGTGTTTGACCACCTTTCTAATCAAGGCAATAACTTACTTTTTATCTCTCAATCATCATTCCCGAGAATGAGGAACGACTGAGTCGGGAATCTCATTCCTTTCACACTCGTTCATAAAACAGAAAAGCCCGCATCAATTACTTGATACAGGCTTCTTAATCAATGAGTTAGAGAGTTACTTGTAGAAAGACTCACCCAATTCAGCACGTGTCAGTAGGCCATCACATGGCGCGAAACGATCACCGTACTTCTTAGCGAAATCGTTCATCATCTCAACCAGTGACTTAATGCCGATTTGATCCATATAACGGAACGGACCACCTAGGAATGGCGGGAAACCGATACCGAAAATCGCACCGATATCGCCATCACGAGGGCTGCGGATAATGCCGTCGTCTAGACAACGAACCGCTTCGTTTAGCATAGGTAACACACAGCGCATCGCGATATCGTTATCGCTCAACTTAGGATCTGGTTGCAGCTTAAGCAGCTTGTAAACTGACTTATCCACTTCCTTCTTCTTGCCTTTGTAAGTGTAGAAACCTTTACCACTCTTGCGGCCTTTACGATTGTCATTCAAAAGAATATCGAACACATCAGGACCTTGGAAACGATCGCCAAGCTCATTCACTAAAATCGGAATGATCTTCGCACCGATATCAACACCCACCTCATCTAATAAAGTGATAGGACCAACCGGGAAACCGAAGTCCAATAACGTGCTGTCGAGCTTTTCAATCGGCTCGTTCGCTAGCAGTAAATGCGCTGCTTCGTTCATGTACGGAGCAAGAATACGGTTCACATAAAAACCAGCCGTGTCTTTCACAACAATCGGCGTTTTACCTTGCTTCTTCGCTAATGCAACAACCGTAGAAATCGTCTCTTCTGACGTAGTTTCATGAGGGATAACTTCTACTAGCGGCATTTTTTCGGCTGGGCTGAAGTAGTGAAGACCGACCACGTTTTCTGGTCGCTGCGCCTTCTCCGCAATCTTATGGATCGGCAATGAAGACGTATTCGTCGCGAAAATAGTCTCTGGCTTGGCATTGGCTTCGATGTCCGCAACCATTGACTGCTTAAGGTCGAGGTCTTCAAATACCGCTTCAATCACCACATCGGTGTGATTAAAGCTCGTAAAGTCGATACCACCAGACAGTTGAAGCATCTTACTTTCAAGGCCCGCTCGGCTCAGAATGCGACGCTTACGCTGCTTATCGAACAACTTGAAGTTGTAGTTAAGCGCGTTCAGTACACCTTCATTTGATACGTCTTTAATGCGTACAGGCACTTTCGCCTTAGCAACACTGACATGGCTGATGCCTGCGCCCATAAGACCACCGCCTAGCACACCAACACGCTTAACCGCTTTGGGTTCTGCGTCTGCGCCGTGTTCTTTTTTCATTTCCGTGGTTGCAAAGAAAATCGAACGAAGGGCTTTAGACTCTGAAGTCATAACCAGTTCTGAGAAACGCTTCGCTTCATACTGAAGACCTTTATCAAAGCCGTTCTCAAGGCCATAACGAATCACGTCTAAAATCGCATCCGCTGCTGGGTAATTGCCGCGTGTTTTCTGATTGGTCTTCTTAGAAGCTTGTTCAAAAATCACTTTACGACCAAGGCCGTTACGTGAAATCAGCTTTTCTTTGGTCGACGCTTGGCTTTTCGACGCAAGGCGCTTACCTTTTTTACTGCCCGTATTCTTTTCAACAAAGCTTTTAGCGACTTCAAGCAGGATAGTTTCAGGCACACAAGCATCGACAACACCGAGCGATTTCGCTTTCTTAGCGCGCAGTTGTTTCCCCGTAAGAATAAGGTCGAGAGATGACAACAAACCGATAAGGCGAGGCAGACGCTGTGTACCACCAGAGCCCGGCAATAAGCCTAACTGTACTTCTGGCAGACCAAGACGAGTCTTATCTGAATCGGTACATACACGGTAATCACACGCCAGTGCAAGCTCTAAACCACCACCTAAACATGGGCCGTGAATCGCTGCGACTACTGGGTACGGTAGTTCAGAAAGCGTTTGGAACATCTCCTGCCCTTGGCGAGCCAGAGACTGTGCTTCGTCAGCCGTTTTACACGCGTCAAGCATTCGAACATCAGCGCCAGCGATAAAGTTATCTGGCTTAAGAGAGTGAACAATTAGCCCTTTAACACGGCTTTGTTTCTCTTTTAACTGCTCAAAGATCGCTTTCATCTCTTCAGCAAAAGCGGCTTGGAGCGTGTTCATTTTCTCGTTTGGTACATCAATCGCTAGCCAAGCAATGTCTTGGTCGTCGATGTTAAGAGAGAATGCGGTCGCTTTCTTTTTCGGTGCTTCAGTCACTGGAGTTGACTCCGCGTTAGTGACTGCTTCTTTTTCTGTTGTTGCATCAAGAGTCGTAGACATTATTCTACCTCCAAGATCATTGCTGCACCTAAACCACCAGCCGCACAAGCTGTGTTCAATGCCAAGCCGCCACCGCGACGTTTCAGTTCACGTAATGTTTGAGTCATCATGCGCGCGCCAGTCGCTGCAAACGGATGTCCGTAAGCAATCGAGCTACCCAGCACGTTGAACTTCTCCATATCAATCTCACCGATCGCTTTGTCGCGGCCAAGATTCTTCTGTGCAAACTCATCGCTCGCGAACATTTTAACGTTAGCCAAAACTTGGGCAGCGAATGCTTCATGCATCTCGATCAGTGTAAGGTCTGACAACTCTAAACCGGTGTTCTTTAATACTTGTGAGGTCGCGTAAGTCGGGCCCATCAACATATCTGTTTCAACACCAATCGCTGAGAACGCATAACCACGAATATAACCAAGCACTTCTAAGCCTAGTTCTTTCGCTCTACCTTCGCGCATCAACATCACTGCTGCACCGCCATCAGTCAGTGGCGTAGCATTGGCTGCCGTTACACTGCCGTACTTTCTATCAAAAGCAGGACGTAGCTTGGCGTATCCTTCAACCGTTGAGTCGTGGCGAATGTTGTTGTCTTCCGCTAGATACTTTTTGTAAGGTGCCGGGAATGCCGTCATCACTTCGTCTTTAATCTTGCCTTCTTTCCATGCCTGAGAAGCCAAAGAGTGAGAACGGTGAGCAAGTGCATCTTGAGCTTCGCGAGTAATACCATGCGTCTTAGCCATTTGCTCAGCCGTTTGTCCCATGGATAAACCGGTCGAGTATTCAGCAACTGCAGGTGGTACTGGCATCAAATCTTTTACGGAAAGTGTTTTAAGAATTTTCAGCTTTTGACCCATAGTTTTCGTTTTACTCAGCGCTAATAGATTTGCCGCTAACTTTTTCGAAACACCGATAGGCAATACAGAAGAAGAGTCCGCACCGCCCGCAATACCGATATCAATCGTGCCAGCCATAATGCTTTCGGTCACGTTAACTGCCGCTTGGAAGCTGGTCGCACATGCTCGTGTGACACTGTAGGCATCGGTATTGATGTTCATGCCTGTGCCCAACACGATTTCACGCGCAATGTTCGGCGCTTCTGGCATTTGCACTACTTGGCCGAACACAACTTGTTCGATAAGCGCAGGATCGACATCCGTTCTTGCAAGCATTTCGCTCACAACCATTTTGCCTAGGTCAACCGCAGGCACTTGGCTAAATTCTGTGCTCTGACGAGCAAATGGGGTTCGTAATCCAGCGACAACGGCAACACGTTCTCCAGAACGCGTTTTGACTTCCTGTTTGCCCATGGTTTCTCCTTAAAGTTAAGAGGTCTGACCTGAAGCATTGTAAAGAAGTTGTTAATTAAATCAAACGAGCGTTTAAATAAACGTGATACGAGTATCTCACTGTTTGAAAATATAACTGCGCATTCAGGCGAACCTTTTTGGGGGAAAGGTTGTCGTAAGAGACTAAACTATTGTAAGCAAAGACTGTTATCGCTGTGTAGGGAATGGTTTTCTTGAGGCAAAAAAAAACCACACAAAGCTGTGTGGTTGGAATGTATATAAAGCAATTAACTTAGCGCCAATTGAAATAATCAGTTTCCTGATTAGGAGAAAGTAAAGTCAGCCTTCAAAAGGAAGTGTCGTCTTGCTCAACATGCTAGCCACGAATGACTAACTAGACGACAAGGTGTACTATAACGAGTTCGAGGCCTTAGATTTTGAAGTAGATCAATTTTAATGTGATTTTACGATTTCCTGCCGATCGTTAGCTCTAAAAATATAAAAACGAAGCACAACGTATAGAGGACAGCTATACGCAGAGCAATTATGGAGGCTCGTGTGTCAATAATAAAAATGTTTGGAAAGAAAACAGCCAAGCGTCCGGTCAACTCTGATATGGACAAACAAAGAAAATACGAAGCACTTGTGCGCGCCTATCATCGTGACCTCTTTCGCTACGCCTATTGGTTATGCAAAGACAAAAGCATTGCCGAGGATCTAGTGCAAGAAACTTGCCTTCGCGCATGGAAATCACTCGATAGCCTACAAGATGAAAAAGCCGCAAAATCTTGGTTGATTACTATCTTACGCCGCGAGAATGCTCGACGTTTTGAACGCAAACAGTTTGATCTGGTTGATATCGACGATCACGGTAACGATGCTAGTGTCAGTGATGACCCGCACCATCAGCATCAGTGGTTGCAAGCCCAGATCATGAAACTTGAAATTGATTACCGTGAACCTCTCTTCTTGCAAGTGATTGGTGGTTTTAGTGGTGATGAGATTGCCGATATTCTCGATCTCAACAAAAACACGGTGATGACACGTTTATTCAGAGCTCGAAATCAGTTGAAAGAGCTGTTGGATACAGAAGAGGCAGAGAGGGGGCAACATAATGGATGATTTGGAATTTCGTCGTCGTGTATTGTCGGAACCTAAACAACGTACACAAGATATTGTTGATGCGACCGCGAATAGCGAAGCCAATAGTAACTTCTTAGACGATGTACTAGCGCTTGATAAACAGATCCACTCTGCGATGAATGTGGATGTGCCAGACGATCTTGCTGATCGTATTCTGTTCAATCAGACCTCAAGCGAAGAAAGCAAAGTAGTAAGGCCAACGTTTGCGAGACGAGCAATGGCAATGGCCGCCTCAGTAGCATTCGTTGCAGGTTTATTAGTTGGCCAAGTGAATTGGGGAAATGCATTCGTTTCACCTGCGCAAGCTAGTTTAGTTGATACAGCGATGAAGCATGTTGTTGATGAGAAGAGCTTTGTTAGTAGCATCGATGAACAGGTTACATCGCAGCAGATCAACGCAAAAATGAACCCATTTGCTTTTCAGTTTGATGACGCTTTCCCTTACCATGTTTATTACCTAAACCACTGTGGCTTTGGTAAATCCAACGCAGTACATATGGTCTTCCAAGGCGCAAAAGGCAAAGTAACACTGTTTTTAACCGGTATTCCAACAGACAAACCTATCGATTTTGATGAAAAAGGCATGTCCGGCTCGGTAACACCCGTAGATGGCAGCAGCTTAATCCTTGTGGGTGAAAATGGTGAGGATGTTTCCAAAATCGCCGAAAAGCTGACAAAAATGATCAAACCAATGAGCTAATTCGCTCTTAAAGCCCCGTCACAAAAGGCCCAGCAATTATATTACTGATATTGCTGGGCTTTATTTATAAATAAACCACAAAACCATTCACACCACCAATACCTCTAGAGTTAAAACTCTAAAAAACAGCATTTCACACCATTTTCGTGCCAGATAGGCGTCATTTCCATAATTTTCCACTCAAAATTCCCAATGGTCGGATTTGTATATCGTATACTTGCGAATAGGATCAGCCACCATTGAGCAATTGCTCAAATTAATCGCCCTGTAGAGGCGGATATATAAAGGAATAAATGAATGACTACCAACAACACGCGTCTGTTTAAAAAGTCTCTTTTAGCAGTAACAATCACACTGGCGTCTTCGCAAGCGATGGCAGCAGGTTTCCAACTTAACGCACAATCAGCTACCGGTATCGGCCGTGCTTTCGCTGGTGATGCAGTAATCGCAGATAACGCGTCAGTAATGGCACGTAACCCTGCGGCAATGGCACTGTTTGACAAAACTGAACTATCTCTTGGTTTTGAAAGCATCACTTCTATGATTGAAGTCAAGGATGCTACTTACACAGGCTTCATGGGCGGTAATTCTAGCAATGCTGACTATGACGATGCTGGCGATACTTCGATTGCACCAAACATTCATCTAATCGTTCCAGTAAATGATAAATTTGCATGGGGTGTAAATGCTTATTCTAACTTCGGTACAAAAACTGAATTCAGCGATAGCTATGTGGGTGGTGAATACGGCGGCCTAACAGATGTAAAAAGTGTTAACTTTGGTTTAGCTGGTTCATACCGTCTAAACAAACAGTGGAGCTTTGGTGCAGGCCTTGACCTTATTTACGGTAAAGGCGAACTGAAACGAACAATGAGCTCGGAAGTTAATACTCCGCCAATCCCAGGCTTGCCACAAGCAGGTCAAACAGTTCTTGATGCTGAAGCGGATGGTTGGGCTGTGGGCTTTAACCTTGGTACTGTTTTCGAGTTAAATGAAAATAACCGTTTTGGTTTGGCTTACCACTACTCTCCGAAACTTGAAGCTGAAGGCGATATCAGCTACCAAGGCACTGAATATAAAGATGATACCCTTCATATGCCTCTACCTGATATGGTTGAGTTCTCTGGTTTCCACAAGATTGAAGATACTAAATTCGCAGTTCATTACTCAGTGCAATGGATTGGTTGGAGCTCATTTGACAAGCTAGAAGCAGACAAAGCAGGTGTTCTAAACAATTACGAATGGCAGAATGGTATGCACTACTCTCTAGGTGGTACATATTACATGAATCGCGATTGGACACTTCGTGCCGGCTACATGTATGACACAAGTGCACAAGATGAAGTCACTTCAGTTTCAGTTCCAGATTCAGATCGCCAATGGTTCTCAGCTGGTTTCACATACCACCTAGACGAAAAGTCGAACATCGACTTTGGTTTCACATACTTAATGGGCGACGATGTTAAAGTTAATGAATCAACTTCTGTTGTTTCGTCAATTTCAGCAACAACTCGTGCAGATGCAATCCTAATGGGTCTACAGTACAGCCGTAGCTTCTAATAAAAGCTAGGTTATAAACCTCAAAGGGTCGCATAATGCGACCCTTTTTTATTACCTAAACCACTGACCTACATCAATTTAAGCTTACAACTGTAGCCTGCAAGGTCAATATATGACTACAAGTGTACGCTCAAACTTCGCAACACAGCAGAAACATTTAGATTATTTCTCTAATAATTAAACACATTTACTCATTAAATCCCTAAAACACTGTTTTATTCGAATTTCATTTTTAAAGCAATGACTCTAAACGTAGAATCACGCCACTAAATACTTATGATTCAGCGAACATAATAATGAAAATGAATAAGACTCTTCTATCTGCTGCAGTGGCAGTTGGACTACTTTCGACTTCTACCGTCACTCACGCGGCAGGTTTTCAACTAGCAGAATACTCAGCAACAGGCCTTGGCCGCGCATACGCTGGTGAAGCTGCAATGGCTGACGGCGCAGACGCACAATGGCGTAACCCTGCCATGCTGACTTACCTAGAAGGTACTCAGGTTTCTGTTGGTGCTATCTATGTTGACCCTAACATCGATATCGACGGTACTTCTACGTCCATGATGGGACAATCGACTTCGTCAAATTCTAGCGATTTTGCGCACAGTGCAGTAATCCCAAACTTTTATGTTTCTCATAAGTACAACGACAAGTTCGCATTAGGCTTTGCTGCTGGCACTAACTACGGTATGGAAACAGACCTAGGTAAAGACTTTGGTGGCGCAAACCACGGTAACGAAGCAAGTGTTACTACGATGGAGCTAAACCTAAACGCGGCTTACCAAGTACTTGAAAGCGTATCTATTGGTGGTGGTATTCGTTACATCATGGCTGAAGGTAGCTTTGGAGCGGTATCTACAGTTAACTCTCTAGTTCCTATGCCTCAAGGTACAGCTTTAAAATACATGGAAGGTGATGACACAGCGTGGGGCTGGCAAGTTGGTACCGCTTGGCAGATCAATGAAAACAACCGCCTTGGTTTTACCTACAAGTCAGAAGTAGACCTAACGCTTGAGGGCCACGCAAATGGTGTCGCTTTTGATGCTGTTGCTGGCGCTTTAGGTACTCCTGTGAAGTCAAAATATAACGGCTCAATGCAACTTGCATTGCCAGCAACCGCCGAGCTTGCAAGCTTCCATCAACTATCAGATAAAGTCGCTGTACATGCGAGCGTTAACTGGACTAATTGGAGTAGCTTTGAAGAACTAGTAGCTGACATCCCTGAATTCGGTCCTGCTCGAACTCAAGATATCAAGCAAGAGAACTGGGAAGACAACTACCGCTTTGCGATCGGTACAACTTACCAAATGACACCTAAGTTAGCTCTGCGCTCTGGTATTGCGTACGACACTTCAGCGGTAAGCGATGAACACCGTACTGCGACGATTCCGGAAACAGACCGCACTTGGTTAAGCATTGGTGCTGGATATCAATGGTCTGAGCAACTAACTCTAGATGCTGGCTTCACTTACATTCTAGCTAAAGACGCAAAAATGGTTGAAGATGACGCAAGTTCTGCACCATTTGGTGGTGACTTCGAAGGTGAAGTAACAGGTAGCATCTGGCTAGTAGGTATCCAAGCTAACTACCGCTTCTAATCTACCTCCCTAAAAGTAGAAAGCATTAAAAAGGCTCGATGTTGCATCAACATCGAGCCTTTCTTTTATCGATTTTCTAAATCATGTTTCTAGTAATCTTCTAGATAACCATCGATCAAATCTTCTTCTTCAAGGTCGACCTCTTCAGGCTCGATCTCGGCTTTAAAGTCACGACGTTGAATATAAACATCTCGCGTTAACGCATATGGATCTGGCGAGTCATCCAACAGCGCTTCTTGTGACACTAACTGAGCACGAGTTTCCATGCCTTCGAATGCCCACTTTCCTAAGCTAGCCCAGAAGTTCAAGAAAGACAGAGGCACATACATACCATCAACGGTTTCAGTTACTTCACGCGTTGTTATTGGGCCATAACCCGGCACCATGAAGTAGGGACCATTCCCTACCCCGTAATGACCAATCGCATCAGAGAACGACTTATCATCGTATTTGGTGATCCCCGCTTCGCTGGCAATATCGATTAAGCCTAACAAACCAATCGTTGAGTTAATCCAAAAACGATTGAAATGGTCGAGTGCTTTTTCACCATTGCCCATAATAAGGTTATTCACCATGCTTGATGGTTCGTCTAAGTTGGCTAGAAAATTGGATATACCAGAACGTACTGGCACAGGGGTGTAGTCAACATAAGCGAGGGAAACAGGGCGAACTAAATAAGGATCTAGATATTCGTAGTTGATATCCCACATCGCTCGGTTGAAACCTTCAAAAGGATCATTGGGGTGGGACTCTTCGACGTATTCAGAGGTTTCGAGGTTATCATCGTCAACACTTTCGTCCGGCGCGCTTGAACACCCAACCGTTAAGCTTGCGATAAAAAGTAAACTCGAGAGTCTTAAAACACTGACAGACATATCACCTTTTCCATAAGGAATTCAAATAATAAAAAAGGCCAGCAATCGCTGGCCTCAATTGTTTGGCTAAGTCTATACCGTTTATCTGCAAATCGGAATAGATAACACCTATGCAAAGTGATGATTAATATTGCTTATTGATATCAATGGTAACTGGAGCACCCAGTTCAACCACTTCACTTTCACCGTACCAATCGCCTTCGCGAGTTGAAACGTTGCCGTCTGTATCAAGCCTAGCTCTAACCATCAGAGTTTCAAGGCTAGACAGCTCTTGTCCTTCCAGCATGCTGTTGCCGTCATCTAGAACAACAGTGCGAGGGAAAGTCCCTAGTGGGTAACGAGCGGCTGCGATAGGCATTGGAGAACCATCTGCTCTGTGTACTGAAACAATTAACACTGAGTTAGGGTCAGCATTCACGTCTGCAGATAGATCGAGCGTTACAGCAACAGTCTTACCTTGGTCGACACCCATATTGTCGCCCATTTTCTTCTGAGCACTTTCAATACTGCGCGAAAGCATTTCATAGCGACTGTCTTGTGGACCAATCATCTGCTGCATGATGCTCCAGTACTTCACCGCACCTGGGTAGTCTTGACGCTCAAACGCATCAAACGCAAGCAGTGAGAACACACGAAGGTCAACGTAATCGTTTTGAATCAAACGGCTCAAAATCAAACGAGCTTGGTTTTGATCAGCTTCATCAGGAGAAAGCATCAGTGCTTGTGCGAAACCTAACTGAACATCTTCATTCTTAGGTTCAAGCTTGTAAGCTCGTTCCATAGAATCTTTTGCTGTTTCAGCGTCGCGGTTAGCCAGTGCAATACGACCGAGTAGCAACCAACCTGTTGAATCTTTTGGTTGGTAATGCAGACGAGTACGAAGCGCTAGAGTCAAATCTTCCAACTCATCATCCGTTAGTGCACCACCTTCCGATGACATTAGCTTTTTAGACAATTCAGGAAGGTTCGAGCTCACTTCTTGCCAGTGTTGAACTTTGTCCAACGCGCCGAACTTAAAGTACATACCATAAGTCACAACGACGACAAGGATGATCGACGGTACAACCACACCAAGCGTAGAGATTTGAGTCTTCTTCATCTCTTCTTGTGCAGGAACATCATCAAGCAGAGACTGTTTCAAATCATCGATCAGTTCTTGTTGGTTATCAACAAGACCTTCCTCTGCTTCTACTTCTAACTCGACAAGACGGTCTTTATAGAATGCTTTGTTCAACTCGTCGCGAAGCATTTCGTCATTGTTTGCCTTCTTGTTAATGAAAGGCAGAACAATTAAGAAAATTGCCGCTAGCGAAAGGATAATGGTAGAAATCCAAAATAGAGTCATTACTTCTTATCTCCGTCGTTCTCTTCATCGAGTAACGCTTTTAAGCGAGCTTCTTTGTCTGCATCCCAGTCTTTATCTGACTCTACTGCCGCTTTCGATTTTGACTTTCTGCTTCGCAAAATGATCAAGCCAAATCCAAACACAACCACCGCAAACGGACCAATCCAAAGGATCGATGTTGCTAGTGTCAGTGGTGGATTGTAAGTCACAAAGTTACCGTAGCGAGCAATCATGTAATCAATGATATCTTGCTTCGACTTACCGTCTTTTGTCATCTCGTACACTTTTTGACGTAAGTCGACCGCTAACTCAGCGTTCGAATCACCAATCGTGTTGTTCTGACATTTAGGGCAGCGTAATGTATTGCTTAGCTCTTTGAACTGCTGCTCTTGATCTACGGTATCAAATTCATGAAACTCGATTGGCGCGGCAGAAACCGTCGCTGATATTGCAAACGTAGCGAATAGAGTAATCAGTGCCTTCTTGATCATTTCGCTTCCTCCAACAGGTCGTTGTACATCGGCTCAAGCGTTGATGCCCAGTTCGTTGGATTTACATCGCCCACATGGCGATAGCGAACTACACCATTAGCGTCGATTAGGAAAGTTTCTGGAGCACCATACACACCAAGGTCAAGACCTAGCATGCCGTTGCCATCAAAAAGACTGATTAGATACGGGTTACCTAGCTCTTTTAACCAACCAACCGCTTTGTTGCGATCATCTTTGTAGTTAAGACCAATAATCTTAACGCCCTTGTCAGCCAGCTTGTTCAGGTAGGAGTGCTCTGCATAACAAGTAGGACACCAAGTCGCCCACACGTTAAGAAGCAGCGGCTCACCTTTAAAGATCGCTTGGTCATGTAACTTGCCAGGTTGCTCTAAGTCTTCGAGATCAAACTCAGGTACTGGCTTACCGATCAATACCGATTCAAGTTTAGTCGGGTCATCGCCCGACTGATTGCGCATTAATTGCGTTGCAAAGATTCCAGCTAGAACCATGAACGCAATCAATGGAATGAATAAAATCTTCTTGTTCATTCGAATTAAGCCTCCTGCTCTTCAGCCGACTTTTTGATTGGCTTACGGAAACGGTAACGACGGTCACTGATAGCAATAGCGCCACCAATCGACATAATCAAAGAACCTGCCCAGATCCAACGTACAAATGGTTTGTAGTAGATACGTACAGCCCAAGATTTGTTGTCGTCTAAACGTTCACCCATTGCAATGTAAAGGTCGCGCGTTACGCCACGGTCAATCGCTGCTTCTGTCATCATAGACTTAGCTGTGGTGTAGAAACGTTTTTCAGCGTGAAGCGTGTTGATGTATTTGCCTTCTTTAGTAATTTCAAAGTCAGCAATGTAACCATCGTAGTTAGGACCATCTTTGTCACGAACCCCTGTAAACAGGAAGCTGTATTCTTCAAGCTGGTAGCTTTCACCTGGCGCCAGACGTACATCACGTTCGATGCTGTAGTTTTGCACCATCGCGATACCAATCACTGTCACGGCTAAACCTATGTGACCACACATCATTGCCCAGTGGCTACGAGGTAGCTTAGTTAGACCTTTCAAGAATGTATGACGGTGAGTCGCACGCTCATGCAGCTCAAAGCCGTGCATGAAGATGATCCAGAACGCCATTACCCAACCAGCAAACGCAGTACCACTGAAGCGGTCAGCCAGTAGAGCAACCATTAGCGCACTCAAGCCAAGTGAGAATGCACCTGAAATCAGCATTGGTTTAACAAGCTTAGACAGGTTGTCACGTTTCCATCGGATCAGAGGACCGATACCAAGCAGGAACGAGAACGGGATCATTAACCAGAAGAACAACATATCAAAGAATGGTGCACCGATAGATACCGAGCCCAAGCCTAACTGTTTGTGAACTAATGGCAGTAGCGTACCTACTAACACAACGACAAGCGCTGCAATCAGTAAGATGTTGTTACCAAGCAGTGCGTTTTCACGAGAAACCAGATCGAAGTTACCGCGAACACGAACCGATGCGCCTTTAATAGCAAACAACAGCAGTGAACCACCGATAACAAAGACTAGGAAACCTAGAATAAACATACCACGAGCAGGATCCGACGCGAATGCGTGAACCGATACCAAGATGCCCGAACGAACTAAGAATGTCCCTAGTAAGCTTAGCGAGAATGCAGAGATAGCCAGCAGTACTGTCCAAGCTTTAAATGTGCCACGCTTCTCAGTTACCGCTAGTGAGTGCATTAGAGCAGTACCAGCCAACCAAGGCATGAATGAAGCGTTTTCTACTGGATCCCAGAACCACCAGCCACCCCAGCCAAGTTCGTAGTAAGCCCACCATGAACCTAGCGCGATACCTACCGTTAGGAATAACCAAGCTGCGATTGTCCAAGGACGCGACCAACGAGCCCATGCCGTATCAAGACGACCACTCATTAGAGAAGCGATTGCGAAAGAGAACGCAACAGAGAAACCTACATAACCCATGTAAAGCATTGGCGGGTGAATAATCAAACCCGGATCTTGCAGTAGTGGGTTCAGGTCACGGCCATCAACAGGGAAGAAAGGCAATGTACGTAAGAACGGGTTAGACGTCACAATAATGAACAGCAAGAAGCCGACAGTAATCAGACCCATGATAGCCAAAACGCGAGCCACAGACTCTTGAGGCATACCACGACTGAATGTCGCTACTGCTACAGTCCAACCCGCTTGGATGAGAACCCAAAGCAGTAATGAACCTTCGTGCGCACCCCAAACCGCCGTAATTCGGTAGTACCAAGGTAGTTGGCTGTTTGAGTTACTTGCTACGTATTGAATCGTAAAATCATTTGTGTAAAACGCGTAACACAAGATAAAGAACGAAATCGCTAAGAATCCGAACATACCCCACGACAACGGTCGTGCGCTGTTCATCAATAATGTGTTATTTCGAGCGGCTCCATACAATGGGAGCACGCTTAGCAGCAATGCAAGTCCCAAGGACAGGATCATCGCAAAATGGCCGATCTCGGCTATCATTGAGCATTTCCTTCTTTTTGTTCAGTCGTGTATTGCAAAGGCTCATGGGTTTTCTTCATTGCTTCCGCAACTTCAGAAGGCATGTACTCTTCATCGTGCTTTGCCAACACCTCAAACGCTTCGATTGTCGTTGCATTTTTAAGGACACCCTGAGCAACAATACCTTGGCCTTCACGGAAAAGATCAGGAAGGATACCATCGTATAGAATTGTTACTTTAGGGCCTACATCCGCCAAATCGAAGCTTACACGTAGTGATTCATTGTCACGGCTTACAGAGCCGACTACGACCATGCCACCAATACGTAGGCGTTGACCAACTTCAGGCTTTTTACCATCTTTGCCGTTGACCAGCTCAGTTGGTGTGTAGAACAGATCCATGTTCTGGTTAAGTGCGTAAACCATCAATCCAACAGTCGCACTGATACCAAAAAAGATCGCTAAGACAATGCCCAGCCTCTTTTTACGTCTTGGGTTCATAGAGTGTTCTCCATATTTTTTGCTGCATCGATACGAGCTTGACGATCAATCTTAGCTTGTACTTCATTTAGTAATTGCTTACCACGACGAACGCTTACGACCAGTAAAATGATCATCGCGAGGAATGTGATTCCAAATGCACTCCAGACATACGAGGCATAACCTCCCATGGCTAAGAAATCACTCAAAGATTCAAAATACATAATTACCTACCCTACTACGCTTTTTCAGCCGCAAGCTTGCGAACCCATGGACGGTGACTTTCTTTACTGATGATTTCGTTACGGAAACGAATCATGGTTAAAGCGCCAAAGAAGAAAGCGAAGCCGAAGATGTTAAGAAGAAGCGGCCATAGCATGTCACTTGAGATCGAAGGTTTTGCGAACTTAGTAATGGTCGCGCCTTGATGAAGTGTATTCCACCACTCTACAGAGAAGTGAATGATAGGGAGGTTGATGACACCAACGATAGCCAAAATGCCTGCCGCTTTCGCTGCTGTTTTTTGGTCGTCAAAAGCGTGGTGTAGTGCGATCACACCCAAGTATAGGAATAGAAGAATCAGCTCTGAGGTTAAACGCGCATCCCAAACCCACCAAGCACCCCACATTGGTTTACCCCAAACTGCGCCAGTTAGTAACGC
Source organism: Vibrio sp. 10N.222.49.C12 (assembly GCF_041475025.1). NCBI lineage: Bacteria > Pseudomonadati > Pseudomonadota > Gammaproteobacteria > Vibrionales > Vibrionaceae > Vibrio > Vibrio sp. 10N.222.49.C12. Next base: position 69,793 of record NZ_JBFRVF010000060.1, read on the forward strand.
AATGAAGGTAAACACAGCGCCAATCGGTGCCATCGCCAGTGCGGCCATGTCTGATAGCCTTACCTGCCATACCAAACCGATAAAGGCAGCAATCGCCATCGACATGTAAACGCCCATCGACCAGATTGCAGACGGAACATGGATGTAGATGATACGGAAGCTATCGCCTTGTTGGTAATCAGAAGGCGCAAATGCAAGCCCCCACACGGTACCGACGGATAGACACAATAGCGCTAGGATCGAAAACCATGGCAAAAGTTTACCAGCAAGCTGATAAGAGGTTTCTGCTTTGGCATAGGGATGGAGCCATTTCCACATGTTGTAATCTCACTCTTACTTCATATTGCTTACAGCTATTAAAGCTATAATTATAATAATTTTATTTGTCTTGCTTTCAGTTTTATTGACTATATGAGTCCAATCGACACATTTGGTTCACATTGGCTATACGATAACGGAACCCCAATCAGTTCACACTTACTCTAAGTGCGGCACTGATCGCAAAAGGCGTCATAGTCATCGCACCCATTAACATTGCCCCAAGCACCGCCAATTGACCGTTGTATGCAACGCCCAAAGCCGCAGCGTCAATCGCTGACGTCGCGAAAATCAAAATGGGGATGTAAAGCGGCAAGATTAACAGGCTTAACAGGACTCCGCCCTTCTGTAACCCAACGGTTAACGCAACACCAATCGCACCAATAAAACTCAATGCGGGTGTTCCTACCAGCAAGGTCAACACAACTGAGAGCCATGTATCAAAATCTAAAGACAACAAAACAGCCAATAATGGGCTGATTAAAATCAATGGTAACCCGGTCAACAACCAGTGTGCTATGACTTTGGACAATACTACCAACTGCAACGGGATTGGCATCAGCATCATCTGTTCAAGGGCGCCATCTTGAAAATCATCACGGAAAAGACGCTCTAAAGAGAGCAATGCAGAGAGCAAAGCGGCCACCCAAACAATACCCGCAGCAATACGCGCAAGTAGGTTTGGCTCTGGGCCAATACTCAAAGGGAAAAGCGTGATAACAATGATGAAGAACCACAAAGGGTTAAAGATATCCGCTTGACGTCGAAACGCGATAAGCAGTTCGCGTCGGATAATCGTGGTCATTGAAGAGATCATATTACTCACCCAACTTTATTTTTCTTAGTTTCGGGCTATCAGCAAACATATCTTGGTGTGTGGTTAACAACACAATGCCACCGTTGTCTGCATGCTGAGAAAAAAGAGATTCGAGAACTTTCACGCCCTGCTTATCAATGGCAGTCAGCGGCTCATCAAGAATCCACAACATTTGCTTGCTCAACCAAAGGCGAGCCAACGCAACTCGGCGTTGTTGGCCTGCTGAAAGTTGCCCCGCAGGTACGTCTTCTCTGCCCGCAAGCCCGACTTGAGCCAGCGCGTGATAAAGCTCTTCTTTGCTGGTACCGCCACTGTGAATCGACTGATAAAAGCTCAGATTCTCATAAGCACTAAGCTCGCGCTTTACGCCTGTTTGGTGACCAAGAAAAAGTAAATTTTGATGATAAACATCTCGACTCGATTCAATAGACTCACCGTCCCAAGAGATAGTGCCGTCATCGCGATCGCCTAGGCCAGTAATAATCCTAAGGAGTGTCGTTTTCCCGGTACCGTTACGACCTTCAACTTGAACCAGCTCACCTGGTTTCAATTGAAAAGACAACGATTCAAACAGAATCCTGTCGTCACGAATAGCAGTTAAATTTGAGACTTCTAGCATAGGTAAATTTAGTCGAGTAATGAGAGCGCTATAGTAGCACACCAACATGGTGACAAAACAGGACTAGGCGTTTTCGATAGAACAAAGTCGGTAAGAAACTGTTACCACCTCATCACAATTTACACATTTTCATCAACAAACAAGATATTGTCGTAGATACAAGCACTTATAAACATCGTTCTATATAGATCGGACAGGCATAAAAAAAAGAAGCCGAAGCTTCTTTTAAGAGGAATACGTAATAAACATCAATTGCTCAATACGAATTAAGCGCTCAATTTAACGACGTCGAGGCGGGTCTCTGCGATCGCGAGAGGCATCGGGTTGCTGATCGTACGATGAAGGGTCGCTTCGTAATGAAGGAATTTTCTCTTTACCAGCAAGCTTGTTCTGCAGAGACATCATCAGCTCAGCTTCTGCTTTGGGTAATTCACATTCTTCAATTAACTCGTTAATCCCAGCGCCAAGCTGAACCATTTTCGTTGCACGTGTGTACAAACGTCCATCGGTATCCGCATGTTCCAGCTCAACAATACGTTCATTCAAATGTTTGATAAGATCTTGTTGTTCAGTCACTTTCTGGCCAAGGCCAACCACAACAGAGCGAACCTCAAGTAATTGCTTACTCGATTTTTGAAGCTCTTTGTCCAAGTTACGAACTTGCAGGCGTGACTGATCGAGCTGCTTTTGAATCGCACGTTTTACTTTGCTAATCAAAATCAGGATAAATAACGTAAAAACCCCAACGCCTGATATCAGAGCGACAGGGCTTAAAGGAAGCGCTTCAAACATTACAGGTGAGCCATCTCATCCCATTCGTCTTCGCTTAGTAGTTTGTTTAGATCTACTAAGATAAGTAGCTTGCCATCTCGGTTACTTACACCTTGGATGAACTTAGCACTTTCATCAGTACCAACACTTGGCGTTGTGTCGATTTCAGAAGAACGCAGGTAAACCACTTCAGCAACGCTATCTACTAGAATGCCAATTACTTGACGCTCAGATTCAATAACGATGATACGAGTGTTGTCTGTGATTTCACCTTGCATCAAACCAAAGCGAGAACGAGTGTCGATAACAGTAACAACGTTACCACGTAGGTTAATAATACCTAGAACGTAATCTGGAGCACCCGGTACTGGAGCAATTTCGCTGTAACGTAGTACTTCACGTACTTGCATTACGTTGATGCCGTAAGTTTCTTCTTCTAGCTGGAAAGTCACCCATTGAAGTACTTCATCATTCGTTTGCTCTTTTCTTACTTCAACTTCACTCATATGAGACATAGATAATCCTCTTGCCGTCGTTACCGACCACTATTATTAACTTGATGCTTATTGTTAGCCCAATGCTTATTACTAGCTTAATGCTTTTACATCTAGCCCTGCGTTTAGCATGGCGATTAATGCTTCAACATGAATCAAAGCACACATTTTTTCTTTTACCATACCAGCGAGCCATGGGCGTTTCCCTGCCATTTCTCGCCAACGTACTTTGTCTGTATTAAGTAGCTCGGTGCCTTTGAGCTCGGTGCCCGCCAGGCCCCACAAGCTCTCTCCAAGCATCACTATATATTGATAGTTTTCTTTGTATTCGTCACCTGATAGTTTCTCAGACATCACCCATTTTGCGGTGTCGACCACATCTAGCTGACTATCACGGTTGGTTTGTAAACCCAAATACCAAGCTGGCTTACCAATGATATGACTTAACTCTTCAAGGCGATGGATGCCGCCAAGCTCATCAAGTGGCACCGCAAAGGTCACGCCGTTTACATCAAAATACAAGACTTGAAAGTCTTCTTTGCGAACCGTACTTTCCCAAGAGGTAAACTGGTCAGCACCTCCTGCTTGAGTTTCGGGTTCAATAACTGTCTCGGGATCAGGAACGTCAAGTTCAGGCTCAACAGCCTTAACTTCTACTTGTTCCGTCTCCAACGATTCAGCTTGTAACTCTTCAATTTGCTGCGATTCAACAGGTGGCTCTACAACAATTGATAAATCGGGTTCTGGAAGATTCCAATCCTGAATCTCTGGCTCTTCGAACACTTGAACAGACTCAACCGCGGCATCAAACATTTGCATGTCTGCTTGCTGGGCGATTTTCTGGGTGTTCTGATCCATCAACTCATCAAGGTTCAGTTCATCAACAACATTGGTCGCCTCTAAACGGCTGAGTAGTTTCTGAACATCTTCAAGGTTAGGAACCTCAAACTCAGCCGCGCGTATTTCTGCGTAGCTTGAGTGGTGACTCGAAAATTGGCGCTCTGGCTCTGGCTCTGGC